>NZ_QWES01000022.1:0-59749 GCF_009936115.1 Anaerotruncus sp. 80 | reverse complement strand
CAAAGCATAAGGTCTGCTTTACCAAAACAAGTTTTGGAGCAGGTGAACTCCATTATACGACTAGCGTCTTGCCACTCACTCTGCTCGTGGGACGCTAAAGCATAAGGAGTTTCCATCAATTTCCTTCGGAAATTGGGACAACTCCATTACCAGCACTTTGCGTCGTCGAACTCCTCAAGGGTTGGGTCTACTGGTTCTTCACGAAGCACGGTACGCATATAGCGATTGACTTCTGTCCGCATGTCCTGCCGAGACGCGTCCTCCGGTTTCATCAGCCCATGGGTCACCCAAATCAGATGAATGCCGCGCTTGCGGGCTTCCTCTTCAAAAATGCCGTGATACCCGCTCATGGCTTTGCAGCCCATATGCGCATACATAATAACCATATCACAGTTAAAATATTCGCAGTAGCGCCAAAGGGCCTCGACGCCCACTTCATAACCGCCGTTAGAGCGGTTGCGCATAATCATGTTTTCGTAAAGATGTGCCAGATCATAAATGGCTTTTTCCGGGTCTTCGGTATCAATCGGCTCCATAGAAACCAGACTGAGCATATCTGCCAGAGCCGCAATCCCCCAGCAGTTCTGCAGCCAAATCGGAAAAGCTGTATAATATGCCGCCTGTACACCCCAAGTAATAGCTCTATGTCTGACTTCCTTTGCCACAGGCAGTTTTTTCGCATAACCCTCCTGCGCCAAGGCGGTGATTTTGCGGTCAGTTTCCAGGAATTCCATATTCCGCCCGCCTGCAGCCTGATACACACCGTAGCGATAAAGAGCAAGATTGTCTCCAATGACCTGCGGATACGGTGTTCTGGACATTTCCAGCCATTCCTTTGTCAGCTCGCTCTCTGCGTTAAAGGTTTTCATAGAAGCAAAGAATGCGTTCCAGTCAAAGGTTTCGCCGGTATTTTCCTCTATAAAGCGAATACAGTTTTTAATCTCATCTGCCGCATAATCCTGCACACTTTCCTGGGTATGGCGAATGGGTACTGCCAGCTGGAAAGTCGGAATATTAAAGCGCATGGCTTCAATCCCGTTTCCCATAGCGCTGCCGTCGCAAGTGGTGTTGCACTGTACCGCACATTTGCCAATAAGAGGAAAATCGTCGTCGATGGCAAGACCAAGCTCCGCCGCCGGCATAGGACATACGTCTCCCGGAATGCCGAATCTGCTGGTTACGTCGATATAGTGAGATACGCCGGTCTGATTCATCATGGCGCTGGTATAAATAGATGGAACTTCTACCGACAGCCACCGCAGATTGGGAAATCCATTCATAATCTCACTCATCATATTTTCATCAAAGATAACAATGCGGTCGCTGAGTGCTTTGTCGTTGCCGATACGCGGGTCCGCCTTAAAAATCGTCTCTACCATTTCACACATATCAGTTACAATCAGTCCCAGACCGGTGTGTGCCATTCGAAGCTGCACATCTCGCATGCCTTCTGTATGTCTGTCAAAAAAATCCGGCACCGCCAAAAAATTGAGCATCCAACGATAACGGAAAAAGCCTTTAATGTTTCTTGGTTTTGCCGCAAACTTAATGAGAACTTTCCAGATTTTCAGCCATTGTGTATAGGCGTACCAAGTATCTTTAAAGCCACGCCACTCTCTGCGTTTTCTCGCTTTTTTTCCGTCATACAAACTGCCTAGCTTCCTGCCGCCTGCTTCTTTACTCATGTTTCGTCTCCTTTTGACCTGCCAGTTTCTTAATTTCTATACTTTCCACAAATGCCTGTATGCGGGTGCGCAGCTGCCCGCTTTGTCCTACAACATAAGGGTGGTCGATGGAAAGTACAGGATATCCATAGTCCTTACGCATGATGTGGGTCGCTGCAGCCTGCTCGTAGCCCCAGTAATCACAAAACTTCATATACTGGTAAATAATACCGTCCGCGTTGTACTCCTTCGCCAGTGCATCTATATAAGTTTTTCTCTCGCGAATTTTATCGGTGTTCATGTAGCGAGGACACTGCCCGTGCTCCATGTAATGCCTGCAAATACTTGTCAGTGGATCTTCTTCAGGTTCAATCACAATTTCCTCTCTGCCCGGAAGAGAGCCAAAGCAAAAACGATCCGCCGCCACATAAGCGCCGGCTTCCTCCGCCAGTTTAATTAGCGCCGGGTCGTCGATTTCAGAGCCAGCCATAACGACTCGCACGCGGTACGGAGACTTCTCGTCAGGCTCCCTGCTGTTCAATTCTTCCAAGGTTTCCGTCAGCTTTTCAACCAAAAGATCATGAGGACAGCAATAAGTAGCAAGGCACAGCACCGCAAACTCATAGCCGGTGATAACCGGATTTTCTGTTTTTCTAAAATCACCAATTTTGCGAATCAGCTCATTTATCTGGTTTTGTGCCTTTACCGCCTGAAACAGCGCAGCGTCAGATACGTCAATGCCAAAAGCTTCGTGAAGCGGAGCAAGTACCCGAAGACGCATTTGTTTTACATAGTGTTTCAGCGCAGTTTCATCTGCTTTCATAGGCACGTCTGCATAGGTGACAAAGAAATGTTCCTTGCTGCAAAGTCCCTGTTTTTCAATATTTTCTACGCACCGATTCATCTGTGCGCAAGCATCCGGGGTCAGCATGCAGTCGAGAAACTCATAGCCGCCTTCTAAAGCTCTTTCCAAATAAGCTCTGCACCCTTCGCAAAGTAAACTGGTCATATAGTAGGTACCCATTTCAATGGACCCAGTCCTAGGCGCACGAAGCCGCACAGCAAAAGTCCCCGACAAATTGAGCAGCACCTCCGGAATCAATGCGCAGACGCTGCCGATAGCGATATCTCCTCGGCTTTGTGCCTCACGCACCAAATCATTATGACTTTCCTCTAACAGTTTTTCAAAATAAAATAGATGTTTCAGGTCCTTCAAGTCTATACTCCTATCTGCTGCAATGCTCTGGCAGCGCCTTTTACAATTTCCGTATCATCTGGCAGATAGAATACGTTCTCTCCCGCCAGATCAAACTGGCTGAGTTTTCCATCTGCCATAATCTCTGCCAGAACAGGTAACTCATCTATGTGGATAGCTCGCTTGCTTTCCTCAGACAAAATTCTGTTGATGATAACACCAACTTCTTCATACATAACTAGGCGCTCTGCTACGGACTTGATAGTCTGTATGACCTGAATGCCTTTCCTGCTCGGATCGGTGATGAGAAGCAAATGCGTTACTTTCTCCATCACTCTCCTGTTAATCTGCTCAATACCCGCTTCTCCATCGATGACGATATAGTCGAACTCCTCTGACAGCAAGGTTATCACATCTTTCAAATATGTATTAATTTTGCAGTAGCAGCCCGCCGATTCGGGTCTTCCCACTGCGATAAAAGCAAATCCATCCTTTTCGGTCAATGTTTCAAAGATTTTATATCTGGCTTCCCCCAGCAGTTCAATTGCCGCTTTGGTCTGCCCGTCTTCCACAGTTTCCACCACCTCTATACGAATATCGTCGATGGTTTTTTCTGGCTGGATTCCAAGAGCCGTTGCCAGACCCACTGCCGGATCTGCATCGATAGCAAGAATCCGTTTGTCTGGATATTTTTTTGTTAAAACTTTAATCATCGCCGCTGCAACAGAGGTCTTTCCAACCCCACCTTTTCCTGCTACTGCAATGATTTTCGGTTGATGTTTCATAGATTTGCCTCCTTTTGTTACTCTTATCAGTATAGCACAGTGGATACAGAAAGGTCAAAGATTCCTTGGAAATCAGAGAAAGAAAAAGAACTGAAATTCCCTTACGAACATCATTTTGATCCGCTTGGATTTTCAGTTCTTTTATGCGCTTCATTATTCTTCATAATGAAGAGACCTCTTCTATACTTAGGCCTGTTAAAATCGAAATTTGCGCAACATCAATTCCTGCCTTTTTTAGTGTAATCGCAATACTTCTCCGCTGCGCATGCAGCTGCTCCTGTTGCACGCTCAACGCCTGCTGTTTAATGTCCAATTCCTGCTGCTGAACATCTAATTCCTTCTGTTGAATGTCCAGTGCCCGTTGTTGAATGTCTAATTCATCCTGTCGGGATTCAACTTCAGCTTCTTTCTTCTGTACATCAGCTTCCTTCTTCTGCACATCAGCTTCCTTCTTCTGTACATCAGCTTCCTTCTTCTGCACATCAGCTTCCTTCTTCTGCACATCAGCTTCCTTCTTCTGCACATCAGCTTCCTTCTTCTGCACATCAGCTTCCTTTTTCTGCATGTCGGCTTCCTTCTGAGCCAACTCCGCCTTACGCTTTTCCTCTACAAATCGCAGGGTTGCTAAAGCATGCTCTGTCTTAATCTGCTGTTCCCGCATCTCAAAGGCTATCTGATCCTCTGTTAATTCTTTAAACAATCTTTCCGCCATCGTAACAGCCTCCCCTCCTCGCTCTATTAAATCCTGCACATACATCTCCTGCGTCCGATCTCCTGCAAAAAGCATGTACGCTGCCAAACGCTCCAAAGGATCCATTTCCTCTATCGACTTATGCACATCCACTTTCTCAAGCTCCACAAAGTGAATCTCTGCAGTCTCCGACAGCCTAAAATGTTCCTCACTCTCCAAAAAGTAAAAGGTACTATGTAATTTCTTCGTTTGCGGGAGCACATTCCCCTTCACAATTGAAATTACAATACTTTTTTTCATTTTATCATAGTCTTCCCCTTTTTCCAATGATAAGTTAATTAATTTTCCACAGTAAAAAACAGAACGGTCAGCATAGAATTCCAAGTTTCCATTCTGCATTTCAATATCCAACAGCTCTCCCAGACTGGTTTGCGCCTTAATGTCCAAAACCGCACCCTTCATATAGGGTTTCTCCCCGTAAATGTATGGGTTCATAATCTGAATAGACTCTATCGGATCTGCCTCTCGTCCCAATATCACGTTGATAATTGCAATCAGTGCCTGCTTATTTTCCTCCGCATCCCTGGAGAAAATATAATGAAATACCCAACGTTCGCTGCGCTCACTCCTCCGGTTGCTTCGCAACCTACGCTGTCCGTTTCGCCTATCCAGCTAAAGCTGGGGCGAAAAGGCAGTCGTCATATAGATTAAAAAATCCTCTTCGTTTATTTTCAAATAGTGATTGTTTCTTCATGTCTAATACCTCCCTCATATGTTATCAACAAAAAAGAGGCAAAAAGAAAAAACAGCCAATATGACTGTTTAGATTGCAAATTCTTTTTTACCTCTATCCTATTTTAGCATAAAACTTCCCCTTTAGCAACTCCCAAAAATGGTTTATTTTCCCTTAATCTCTTGATTCTTCTTTTATTTTCCAAAATCAAATCATGAAAACACCCGCATAGAGATTTAGTCTCCATACGGGTGCTTTCTGTCAGTATATCTATTTTGTTTATGCGAAAGTAATAACTGTACCAGTTTTACCTTCTAATGCGTCAATAGCCTTATCAAGAGAAGTGATGATAGCTTTCTTGTTCGGATATGCTCTGACAAACTTCATCGCAGCTTCTACCTTCGGCAGCATGCTTCCAGGTGCAAACTGTCCTTCTTCGATGTATTTAACTGCGTCTTCCAGATTCAGGTTATCCAAATTCTTCTGATCCGGTTTATTAAAGTTGATTGCAACTTTTTCTACCTCGGTCAGAATCATCAGTACATCAGCCTCAACCTGTTCAGCCAGAAGTTCTGCTGCAAAGTCTTTATCTATTACAGCTGCCACACCTTCCATGGAACCGTCAGCATTTTCTACTACAGGAATTCCGCCGCCACCACAGGAAATCACAATAGATGTATCCCATAGTTTCTTTACTGCGTCGATTTCAACAATTTTTCTAGGAAGTGGGGAAGCTACTACTCTTCTGAAGCCTCTGCCTGCGTCTTCCTTCATTGTGTATCCTTTTTCTGCTTCTAAAGCTTTTGCTTCTGCTTCTGAATAGAACGGACCGATTGGTTTTGTCGGGTTCTGGAATGCTTTGTCGCTCTTTTCCACAACCATCTGTGTTGCAACAGTCAGAACAGGAAGATTTCTGCCTTTTTTGCTCAGTGCATATTTCAGCGCCTGCTGCAGATGATATCCGATGTAACCCTGGGACATAGCGCCGCAAACATCAAACGGCATTGCTGGGGTAACATCTTTTGCTGTCTCAGAAGCCAGCAAAATTCTGCCGACCTGCGGTCCGTTTCCGTGAACCAGACCGATTTCATAACCTTTGCAGCTGATATCTGCAATATATTCACAAGTTTTCTTAACAACTTCAAGCTGTGCTTCAGCTGTCGCTTCGCTCTTTCCGGACTGCAAAGCATTTCCGCCTAAGGCGATCACAATTTTCTCTGCCATATTGTAATTCTCCTAATACTCTAATTTTGTTCTACACTCTGTGTGCCTGTCAATACGCTAAGCATTACAGGTCATCTCTGTTTACAGGGCAAGACATACATCTTGGACCCCCTCTGCCTCTGGATAATTCCGCACTTGGAATTGTCAGTACTTTTACGCCCTTTTTATCGAGCAGATCGTTGGTTACATAGTTTCTCTCGTAAGTAACAACTGTGCCCGGCGCAATGCAAAGGGTATTGGAACCGTCGTTCCACTGCTCTCTCTGTGCAGCCATCATATCGTTTCCGCCGCAGCGAATCAGATCAACTGCAGGCAGATTCAGCACTTTGCCCAGAATGTGGTCTAAGGAATCTGTAACGGATTTGAAGTTTGCTTTTCCGTCTTTACCTAATGTGATTTCAAAGAGCTGCAGAGGTCCTTCGATTTCTGGATGAATGGTAAACTTGTCATAGTCAACCATAGTAAATACAGTGTCCAGATGCATGAACGCTCTTCTCTTTGGAATATCAAATACTAATACTCTCTTGAACGTAGATTTATTCAGCATGTTTTCTGCAAATCTTTCGATCGCCGGCGCTGTCGTTCTTTCAGAAAGTCCAATTGCAACGGTTTCTGAATTAAGAACCAGCACATCTCCGCCTTCGATGGAATACTCGTGGTCATAGTCGTACCATATCTGAGAGCCTTCTGGCGCAAAATCTTTATTGTGCAGGAACATGTACTTCAGAAGCAATGCTTCTCTTCTTCTGGTTAGCGTGCTCATATGGTGGATATTGATACCATTTCCGACACATGCGCCCGGATCTCTTGTAAAGTACAGATTCGGCATCGGTTCCATATAGAACGGATATGAAGAAGAAATAAAGTCTGCTAAAGACTTAGTCTGTACATCGATTTCGTCTCTCTTCACGCCCGCAATCAGCTTTGCCACCATGGATTTCTCATCCATGTTAATCAGATAATCGTAAATCGCCTCTCTGACGCCCATGGAATTCAAGTGACTTTCGTCTAAAAATTTGTTCAAAAACTCTGCCTTGACCGCAGGGTCTTTCAGCGCCTTTGCAGTTTCGTCCACATAATAAACAACTTCTACGCCGTTTTCTCTGAGAACCTCCGCAAATCTATCGTGTTCCTGCTGTGCAACTTTTAAGAAAGGAATGTCATCAAATAACAGTCTTTCAAAGTTGTCGGGAACAAGACCTTCTACTTCTTCGCCAATTCTATGAAGAAGTACTTTGTTTAATTTTCCTATTTCAGAATAGTTGTGAATTCCTGGTTTCATAATTCTTTCCCCCAAAATTTTCTTATGAGCCAAACCAAAAGATTCGGCATCCCTCAGGAATAAAACTGCCGCAAGCCGGAAAAGACCCGCGGCAGCAAGATTTATTGTCTTATAAAGATTCCGCTCCTTGAAGCAGAACAGAGCCACAAGGATAACGTATCCCTACGCTGTCCATTTTGCCTAGCTAAGCAAAGTCTGGGCAAAAAGATTAGCCGATTGTAGCAACGATAACAGCCTTAATCGTATGCATTCTGTTTTCTGCTTCGTCAAATACCACGGAGTTCTTGCTTCTGAATACTTCGTCGGTGACTTCGCGGATGTCGTAACCAGCTTCCATCTGGGTCTTTGCCATCTTTGTTTCAAAGTCATGGAAGGAAGGCAGGCAGTGCATGAACAGGCAATCCGGATTTTCGGTTGCTGCCATTAATTCTTCTGTTACCTTGAACGGAGTCAGCAGTCTAACTCTTTCTGGAATTTCTGCTTCTTCGCCCATGGAAGCCCATACGTCAGCATAGATGACATCTGCGCCTTTCAAGCAAGCCGGATCAGATGATACTTCGATAGTTGCACCAGTTTTCTTTGCAACTTCCTGTACTTCTGCGATAACATCCTGTTTCAGTTCTTTTGCCAGCTCGTCCGGTCCGTAAGCAACAAAGTGCATACCCATCTTAGCACAGCCGTACATCCAAGCGTAGGACATGTTGTTTCTAACGTCGCCACTGAATACAACTTTAACTCTGTTCAGCGGTTTAGCGCAATGTTCTTCGATAGTCAAAAGGTCTGCCAGAATCTGAGTCGGGTGGTCAACGTCGGTCAGACCGTTCCATACAGGTACGCCAGCATATTTTGCAAGTCCTTCTACAACTTCCTGGTCAAAGCCTCTGTATTCAATACCATCGTAGAATCTGCCTAATACTTTTGCAGTGTCTTCCATGGTTTCTTTCTTGCCCATCTGGGAGGAACTGGAATCCAGGAATGTAACGCCAGCGCCTTCATCCATTGCTGCCACTTCAAATGCGCATCTGGTTCTTGTGGAAGTTTTCTCAAACAGCAGAACAATGTTCTTGCCTTTCAAAATCTGATTGCAGATACCAGCTCTTTTCTTTGCCTTCAGGTCATGTGCCAGGTCAAGCATGTATCTGATTTCTTCTGGTGTGAAATCCATAAGTGTTAAGAAACTTCTTCCTTTTAAGTTTACTGCCATTGGTGTGTTCTCCTTTTCATTTCGTTAAAAATCGTTCATATCAGATAGTTTAACTCTCTTTACTAAAAATGATACTATATTTGTCAAAAAATTAAAGTACCAGCACTTTTATTTTTTAAAGTACCAGTATATTCCAAAAACTACTAAAATCAACCAACCCCGTGATTGAACCGTTTACAAACAATCAAGCATTGTTATTATACGTAAGAAAGCGCCGCCAGCTCAAATATCAGTCTGGCGACGCTTTATCGCAAAATCAAAAAATATCAGTTATAAGGAAGTCCTCTGCGCAAGGTTTGTAATAATCTCAATCAAATTCTCCATTCCTAGCTTGATTCGTGCCTTGGTTTCAAAAGAGTAATTAAGGCGTATGCAGTCTCTGCCGCCATTTTTGTTAGGATAAAAAATGTCTCCAGGCACGATAGAAATCCCGCAACGCGTACAGACAGCCGCAACCTCTTTGCCGTCTACACCTTCCGGCAGATGACACCACACATATACACCGCCCCGCGGTTTTTCATAAGAAAGCCCCAGAGGCACCAGCCGATCTAAGAATCCGCACATCAAATCCCGCTTCTCCCGGTTCAGTTCTGTAATGCGCCTTGCATTTTCATAAAATTTTCCACTGGTAATGTACTTGGCAAGCAGCTTCTGGGTAATCCAGTCCAAGGTCATTACGCGAATGGACACCAAATAACTTAGACTCTTAATCAGCTTTTCCGGCGCCACGACAAATGCCATGGAAAGTCCAGGAATAAAGGTCAGGGAGAAAGAGTAAATGTAAATTACATTTTCACTCCTATCCATAGCTTTCAGCGTCGGCATGACATCATCTTCAAAGGCTAACTCTGACGCAGCGTCCTCCTCTACGATAGGCAGTCTATACCGATTAGAAATCTCCAGCAGCTTTTTTCTTCGCTCTACCGACAAAATGTTTCCGGTCGGATCATGATAACTGGAATTGACATAGATAAACTTCGGTCTATGGGTTTCAATGAGCGCTTCCAAGTGATCGCAGACAATACCGTCCTGATCCACCGGCACTGTAACTGCCTTGCAGCCTGCCAGCTTGATCACCCGATAAACATCAGGCGATACCGGCTCCTCCACAATAACCCTGTCACCCTCTTTCAGCATAGCAGTTACAATAAAGTCCAGCGCCTGATTGGTTTCCGACAAAATCTGAACCTGATTAAGCCCAGCCTTAATACCTTTGGTACGCAGATAAGAGATCACCCTTTGCCGCAGTTCCAAATCGCCCTGATAAGGCGTCAAAAAGGAGGATTTTCCTCCCTGCTCGTTTAAAATCGCTGCAAAATCCGCCGCAAGATTCGCCTCATCATACACTGCCGGCGGCAAACCGGTGGCAAAAGAAATATTATTTGCATCGGAACTTCTCTGAAAAATCTCGTCAAAGGTTCGTTCCATATCCTGATATTCATCTTTAATCACCGCACTCCAATTAACCTTTTTACGAACATCCGGCTCGTAAAAGTCTTTACTTTGATAGGCAACGCGGTACCCTACGCCGCGAACAGACTCCACAATTTCTTCATCCTTCAGGGCAGTATAGGCTTTAATAATAGTATTTCTATGTACTCCCAGCATCTGGGCAAAAGCACGCTCTGACGGCAGCACAAAGCCGTCAGGCATTTGTCCGCTGATAATCTTTTCCTTAATCTGATCTGCTATCTGCCAGTAAATTGGCGTTCTGCTCTCCCTATCTACAACCACCTGCATGGATTAGAACTCCTTCTTCCCGTGAAACTGATAATAACACACCTCAAGTCTGCCATTGTAAAGCTTACGCCTGCGGTCTGCAGGTCTTCCCAAAGTCTTCGCCTCCAATTCCTTATCTGTAGTCACCAGAAATAGTGACCAGGTCGGATTTTCCTTAAAAAACTCGCTGTATTTCCGATAAATACTCTCAATTTGCTTCTTCTCACCGATTCGCTCACCGTAAGGTGGATTGGTTATAATAATGCCGCCGGTTTCTTTTGCTACGAGTTTCTGCATAGGCATCTGCTTAAATATGATGCAGTCATCCACACCCGCTTCGATGGCATTTTCCTTAGCGCTTGTGATAGCTTTTTCGTCCACGTCAAAAGCAAAGATCCGAAGCTCGCTGTCATAATTTATAGCGCCGAAAGCCTTTTTTCGCTCTTCTTTCCAGACTTTTGAATCAATCAGCTCCCAGCCTTCCGCCGCAAAGACCCGATTAAGTCCCGGCGCAATGTTTCTGCCGATCATAGCAGCTTCGATGGGAATTGTGCCGCTGCCGCAGCATGGATCTACCAGCAATCTGCCTTCACGCCAAAAGGACAATTGCACCATAGCTGCTGCCAGAGTCTCCTTGATAGGCGCTGCAACATCACGCACGCGATAGCCTCTCTTATGCAGACCTGCGCCGCTGGTATCCACCGTCAAAGTTACATGATCTTTCAAAATTGTTACTTTTACGGAGTATTCTGCGCCTGTTTCCGCAAAATACTCCGCCATATAGTATTCTCTGAGCCGCTCTACAATTGCCTTTTTTACAATACTCTGGCATGCAGGAACACTGTGGAGTTTTGATTTCACCGATGTCCCTGTCACCGTAAATTTTCCATCCAGGGGAATCAGCTGTTCCCAAGCAAGCCCTCTGGTCTGCTGAAAAAGTTCCTCAAAGGTCACCGCATTAAATTCCGCCATTTTAAGCAGCACCCTGTCCGCGCTGCGAAGCCACAAATTGCTGCGCACGATCGCCCGCTCATCGCCCAGATAGGTAATTTTTCCGTCTTCTGATTTCAGAATCTTATACCCTAAATCCTGTATTTCACGTTTTACTACCGCTTCAAGTCCAAAAGTTGCGGTTGCAATTAATTCCAATTTCATATGTATTCTGTGCTCCTGTCTTCATTCTTTTGCCGCCACGTCATCAGGTCTGCCTTGTGCGCTTGCCGCGCACGTCTGTATCGTCCTCAGATTGTCAAAAAAACGCTTAAAACCAAAGAATGAAAGTTTTTTGGCAATGCCACTAAGTCGTATAGGCATCATTTCTATGATACTCGTTTTTTGTGGTGGTGTAAAGCAAAATTGACGATATGATAAAAGACGCATCCCCTGAGTTTATGCTATTATGCGCCTATGATACAAAAATGCACTAAGAAAGAAGGGATTTATATGTACAAAATAAAAACACACCTTTTCGTATTCATTCTAAGCCTGCTGCTGGTAATCGGGCTTACGATGCTGCTCTGCCTGATGCCGCTGACACCGGCGCTTCAGCTTTTGTTGGGATTTATTGACGCAACCTGCGCTATCTGTCTAAGCCTCTGCCCTGCTGCCATCGCTAAAAAGCTAGGCTGGGAAGAATAAGATTCCGTTGACACAAACCGCTTGTTCCCAATATAATAAATACAATGAAATCTTTTATCCGAAACTCGAAGGAGGCTTTTTATGATATCCAAATATGGAATCTTCTGCAAAGTCATAGAGTGCGGCAGTTTTACCAAGGTAGCAGAGGAAATCAGCTACTCTCAAAGCGCTATCAGCCAGTCGGTCAAGTCACTGGAGCAAGAACTCGGCACTACCCTTGTGACCCGCGAAAAAGGTGGTATCAGGCTTACCCGTGACGGTCAAGGATATTTCCCCTATCTGCAGGAAATTTACAATGCAGAACAGTCTCTTGAACGAAAACATTCCGAAATGCAAGGACTTGAAAACAGTCTGATCCGCATTGGCACCTACACTAGTATCAGCCGATATTATCTGCCGCTGGTCATGAAAGCCTTTAAGGAAAAATATCCGACTGTTAAATTCGAACTGCATCAAGGTGACTATCAAGATATTATCCAGCAGGTCAAAAATCGCCAGGTTGATTTTGGCTTTACTACACCGAGTGCAGCTTCAGGCTTACCAATTAAGACATTCTACAAGCAGGAACTTGTTGCCATTCTACCTGCGGACCATCCATTAGCTGAGAAAAAGACTGTAACCTTAGCAGATCTTGCTACAGAACCCTTTATTATTGATGACGAAGGCAAGTTCAGTCTCCCGCTTCATTTTTTCTCAGAAGCAGGACTAACACCAAACATTGAGTTTCACCTTTATGATAACAACAGTATTATCATCATGGTTGAACAGGGACTGGGCGTATCTATCATAGATCGAGTATTCCTTGCCAATACAAGCGCTAATATTGTTATACGAGAAATCGAAGAAAAACCTACTCGTCTTTTATCTGCCTGCTGGCATAACTGGGATACGATGCCTATTGCCGCGAGAAAATTTCTCAAATTTTTTCTGTCGCAGCCGGAGTTTCAGGACACTCCTAAATGACCCCGTATTGAAATTCAGCTAACGAAAGGGGACAGTCTCATTTCCTTACTTTTGAGACTGTCCCCTTGCAGTAAAAATGATATTGGGCTAAAAAAGGTCCAAATCAAATGTCGGGATGAAGTTCAATCAGATTTAATCTGATTGAATCTGATTGAATCTGATTGGTATGCGGTAGTTCATGCTGCGGAGAAACCGGCGCGCCATAATCGCAGGATTTTTTTGTATATCCGGCGTTTACCCCATGGAAACCGCCATATTCAAAGCGTTTTTTTGTATACATGGCGCCAGCCATTCGCCAAACGCCATATTGGGATTCATTTTCTAAAAAACTGGCGTGCGCCTGCCGCCTGATACGTGCTTTTTTGATATTTTACTGTAGGATGCTAAAGTTTTTTCGACTATCTGAGCTGCATTTCTTTCTGCTGCCGCCATTTTTTCTAAAAAAGCTTTTCTATCTGGCACTTTCTCATAGGTCCGCGCCATGTATACAGAAATCAAGGTCAAATATGGCGCGTGACAAATCCTCGGTATAGCTTGATTCTTATTTTATTCCCGTACACAAACCTGTCAAGCTAACTGCTTCAAGCAAGCACTGGCCTAAAGCCGAAAAAAGCTGTCTCATTTTATATTGAGACAACTCTTCTCGATTTTTATGCATTTATTTTAATCCTTAAGATTTGGATTACTCCGTGACTGCAGTAAATTGCCCAAATTTTCTCTTGAAATCGGTTGAATTTCCACCATGTCTGCCAGTGTCGGACAGATAGCAAAAATGAATGCCATCATCCCATCAATTGCAGCGCTGTTTTTCTTTCGTTGTCATTATCATATCACAACTATTATATTAAGTAAAACGAATGATTCTTATTTTATCATAAGTATCACTTATGATAAGAGCACAAAAAATCCCGTACAAAGCTGCGCCGCAAAGAGGCGGTGCAGATCCGTGCAGGACTTTTGGATAAACGTGATTTACTCTGCAAATTGGGACAACTCCATTATACGACTTGTGCCTTGCCAATCACTTCGTTCTTGGGTCACAAAAGCATAAGGAGTTTCCATCAATTTTCTTCGCAAATTGGGACAACTCCATTATACGACTTGTGCCTTACCAATCACTTCGTTCTTGGATCACAAAAGCATAAGGTCTGCCTTGCCACTCGCGATTCCTCTCGTGGGGCAGAACCATTATAGATAAGGCGCTCTCCTATTGAGGGAATTGCCTTCCAGCGATTCCAGTTCATTGAGTGCTTTACCTGTGCCAATGGCAACACAAGAAGTCGGGTCGTCAGCAATACGCACCTTGATCCCAGTACGCGCTTCGATACGCTTGTCAATGCCGTAAAGCAATGCGCCGCCGGTGATGACAATGCCAGAGTTACTGATATCTGCAGCCAGTTCAGGCGGTGTCTGCTCCAGCACACTGTGTGCTGCTTCGCAGATTGTATGAAGCGGCTCTTCCAGCGCTTCCATAATCTCTTCGGAGCTAACTTCAACAGTCTTTGGAAGACCGGTTACCAAGTCTCTGCCTCTGCATTCCATCGTCATATTCTCTTCTCTTGGATACGCAGTACCGATAGTCTTTTTGATTTCTTCCCCGGTTCTCTCCCCAATGTACAGCTTGTGTACTTTTCTCATATATTTAATAATGGAGTCATCGAACTTGTCCCCTGCAATCTTAACGGAAGTGCTTGCAACAATGCCGCCAAGAGAAATAACAGCAATATCCGTCGTACCGCCGCCGATATCGATGACCATAACACCGTCAGGCTGTGAAATGTCAATACCTGCACCGATGGCAGCCGCAACCGGCTCTTCCATCAGATACACATCCTTGCCGCCTGCCTGCGTTGCCGCTTCTCTGACCGCTCGCTTCTCAACTTCTGTCACGCCGCTCGGTACGCAGACCATAATTTTAGGCTTGAAAAATCTGCCGCTGCCGCAGGTCTTTTTTATAAAATATTTCAGCATTCTTTCTGTAATATCATAATCAGAAATCACACCGTCGCGCAGCGGTCTTACCGCAATGATATTAGCAGGCGTTCTTCCAAGCATCTGTCTTGCCTCTTCACCCACTGCCAAAATATCGTCTGTATCCTTATTAATTGCCACAACAGAAGGCTCATTGAGCACGATTCCTTTATTTTTTATATATACTAAAACATTGGCTGTCCCTAAGTCTATTCCTACTTCACTTGCCATTTGCATACTCCTTTTCTCTAAAATCTACCTCTCCGCGATTATTTCTCTATAGCATTTGCAGACAAAGCCAACAATATACGCCAGTCAAATAAATTCTACGAAGAATCCAAAACGATATATGCAAATATTATATACAATTTTTGAAGTTTTTTCAATGCAATTGCACATATTTTCCATCTTAAGATTCATTAAGATTCTGCTGCAGCATTTAAAGGGCATATTTGTGCCTGTATTCCCTGAACATTTCCTTAAATGCAGGATCATCCATCGTCTTCAGTTTCCCCAAATACTGATGGGCAGCAAAGGACGATTGAGAAAGTTCAATTACTGCAACGCCAATATTTGAGCAGTGAGCGGAAACTCTGGCATAATTGGTCATGATGTCAGAAAGAACAAAGCCCTGCTGAATAGTGCAAACCCCGCTCTGCAGACGCGAAATATGATTTTGCTTCACCTCTTCTGCCAAATCTCCGATGACTTCCTCCAGCGGTTCCACCCTATATGCTGACTCCATATCATTTCCGTCAAACGCTATAATTGCAAGCCCCATAATCTCACGAATTGCTGCCGTAGCAGTTTCAAGCTCATGTCTGCCGCTTTCTGAAAGGACAAGTTTTTTCTCTTTCATTTCTTTTGCTGCTTCCATGATATGCACCGCATGGTCGCTAATTCGTTCAAAATCTCCAATCACATGAAGCATTTTGGATATAGAATTACTATCTGCATCAGATAAAGCACAGGCTGACAGCTTTACGAGATAAGAGCCAAGCCGATCTTCATAGATATCTGCTTCTTTTTCCAGCTTAATGACCTTTTGCGCCTTTTTCTCGTCATAATGAGAAAATAGTTCCATGGCATTAAGAATTGATTCTTTTGCGATATGTCCCATTTCTATGGTTATCTGTCCGCATTCCTGCACTGCAATAGACGGTGTATTTAAAAGTCTTTCATCAAGAAATGCAATTTCAGTCTCCGGCTCTTCCTTGATACTGCGTTCTGCAATCTTTACAAGAAGCTTCGTAAACGGCAGCAGGAGCAGCGTAGTTGTAATATTGAAAATACTGTGCACCACCGCAATACCCGCAGGACCAATTACCTCTGTCAGAAACGGCAGTTCTACCAGATAGTGAGCCACAAAATAGATAAGCAGACAAATGGCAGTTCCTATAATATTAAATGAAATATGAATCACTGCAACCCGCTTTGCATTGCGGTTTACGCCGATACTGGATATCAGTGCCGTTACACAGGTACCGATATTTTGACCCATGATAATAGGGATTGCCATTCCGTAGGAAATACTGCCCGTCAATGACAGCGCCTGCAAAATACCCACCGATGCCGATGAACTTTGAATCACTGCAGTCAATAAAATACCAGTTGCAATTCCCAGAATCGGATTGGTAAATGCGGTTAAGATTGATGTAAATTCCGGCATATCTTTCAAAGGGCTTACCGCACCACTCATAAAATTCATACCGTACATTAAGATTGCAAATCCTACAAGAATGCTTCCGATATCTTTCTTCCTGCTGTTTTTCGCACTCATCATCAGAATCACACCGATCAACGCCAGTACCGGCGAAAAGGATTCCGGTTTCAGTAGCTTTATCAGCACATTATCACTTTCTACACCGACCAGACTGAGAATCCACGCCGTAATAGTAGTGCCAATGTTCGATCCCATAATAACGCCTACGGTAGAAGCCAGTTCCATAATGCCAGAGTTCACAAGCCCCACCAGCATAACGGTTACAGCTGAAGAACTCTGAATTACCGCCGTGATACCGATTCCCAGAAACAGGCTTTTAAGCGGGCTTGCTGTCATCCTCTTCAAAATGCCCTCCAGCTTACCGCCTGCCAGTTTTTCAAGCCCAGATGACATCAGGCTCATTCCGTAAAGAAACAGCGCCAGTCCGCCGAGCAGCGAAATCAGCGAAAATATATCCATAAATATCCCTTCCTCTCTATCTCATATTCTGTTTAAAATTGTATCGAAATATGTGTACCAACGCCGAGTCTGCTTTCTATTTGAACCTGCGCCTCATGATATGCTGCGCCGTGTTTGACAATGGACAGCCCCAAACCTGTGCCGCCGATTTCTTTAGAGTGGCTCTTATTGACTCTGTAGAATCGCTCGAAGATTCGATCCAGTTCATCTTCAGCAATTCCAATACCGGTATCTGACACCGATACGGTTGGTCTTCCATCCTTTTCCATAACAGAAACCGTCACGCTGCCACCCTCTCGATTATACTTTATCGCATTGTCGCAGAGATTATAAATCATTTCTTCCACAACCTGCATGACAGCCTCAATATAAAGGGATTCTCCAATAAGTTTCAGCTGAATCTTCCTGTCTTCTGCGGCTTTATCCAAATGGCTCAGCACGTTTTGACAAAGCAGGTACAAATCAATCTGTTCTTTCTTTTCGGTAATCCGACCTTCGTCCAGCTGGGACAGTTTGATGATATCCTCCACCAGCATAATCAGCCTCTGCGCTTCATCATAAATTCGGCCGGCAAACCGAGGAATGTCCTCTTCTTTCACCATGCCGGCTTTTATAATTTCCGCAAAACCGCTGATGGAGGTCAGAGGTGTTTTTAGTTCGTGGGACACATTAGCAGTAAATTCTTTACGAAATTCCGCCTCCTTAGTCTTTTCGTCCACATCAGTCTCTAGCCTGCTAATTCTGCTGTCAAGAGCCTGCTTCTGTTCCGCAATACGCCGCACCAAAGGGCGCACCTCTGCATAAGTTTGCGCTTCCTGCGGATGTGCTAAGTCAATCTGATTCAGCGGTTCTACAATTCTTCTGGCAATCCTCGCCGCCAGCATGGCGGACAGCAGCACCGCCATGAGTAAAACAATCAAAATAGGCTGCAGCATGCTTAAAATCAGCGTAAAAATTGTAAACTGCACCTGAGAAACCCGAAGCACACTGCCATCGGACAACTTAACAGCGCAGTACATGGTTTTTTCCGCCAATGTCTTAGAGTAACGAACCGCTTCTCCATAGCCTGACTTCTCCGCTTCTTTTACCTCAGGCCTGTCTTTATGGTTTTCCATCTCCTGTTTCCCCGCAGAAGAATCGTATTCCACTGTTCCATCTGCGGCAATCAGAGTAATTCTGTGATTTTCCGCAAGGCTCAATCCGTCAAAATAACCAGTACCACCTGTTTCTAAGGCTTGCGCCACAAGGCGGCTCTGCATGCGCAGCTCCTGCGCATACTGCTCATTATACTGCAGATACAGTGCGCCTAAAATAAGCACCAGACATGATATCCAGACCAGGATTGCCACCGAAAAAATCCCTCTGAAAATTCTATTCTTCATCCTTTACCTCTCCAATTTTATAACCCAGCCCCCTTACGGTCTCGACGTAATGTCCGCAGGCGCCTAATTTCTGGCGCAATGACCGGATATGTACATCTACTGTTCTATTTTCTCCATCAAAGCCGTATCCCCAAATCCTGGATAGCAGCTGATCTCTGGTAAACACATGCCCTTGCTGCTTCATCAGCAAAGCGAGAAGTTCAAACTCTTTCAGCGTCAGCGCTGTCTCTGTTCCATCTACTGAAACGATGTGTTTTGACACAGAAAGAAAAAGATTGCCGATTCGATACTCTTCCTGCTTATCCAAAGCAGATGCTCTGCGTAGAAGCGCTCTGATGCGTGCAAGCAGTTCCATCATGCCAAAAGGTTTCGGCATATAATCATCTGCACCGTAATCCAGTCCAATCACTTTGTCATATTCCGTTCCCTTTGCTGTCAGCATCATGACAGGCATTCTGGCAGTTTTCACAGATGCGCGCAATCTTTTTAAAACAGATAGTCCGTCTTCTTCGGGCAGCATAATATCCAGCAGAATCAGCTGAGGAAGTTCCTGCTCCATCGCCTCCCAAAACAGAGACGGCACAGCAAACCCCTTTGCCGCATAACCTGCATTATTTAATGTATACAGCACCAGTTCACGAATGCTGTCATCATCTTCTACCAAATAAATCATCTCGCAGTTCTCCTTTGCTTCAAGTCTACTATAAGCCTGCTTAAAAAGCCAGAATTTTAATGTTAAATTCATGTTAAGTTTTCCCGCAAAACCAGAAAAGATACAAAGCCAAGTTTCAGTTAAGTATTGACTTATTCTCTTGCGGCGATATACTAAAAGTATCATAACTTAAAATAATAGTTTATATCCGTTCCATGATTTATCATTATATAAATGCAATTTTAGACAAGGCAAGAAAAGGAGGCACCCATGCAAATCATCCAATACGAAGTTTTACTGAAAGTCTTAGAAAGCGGTACATTGACTTCTGCTGCTGAAGAACTTGGCTATAGCCAGTCGGGACTGACACGCATGCTAAATTCCCTAGAAGCAGAACTCGGCTTTCCGCTTTTAGTTCGGGATCGCCGCGGCGTGCGTCTTTCTGCGGAAGGAAAATTGGCTCTGCCCCATATTCAGGCGCTCCTCAATGAACAGCGCCGCCTGCTGCAATGTGCCGCAGAAATTAAAAATCTGAACTTAGGGCTGATTACCATCGGTACCTTCAACAGTGTATCAGCACAGTGGCTGCCTGGTATCATCAAAGAATTTACAGAGCTGCATCCCGGTATCCGTTTTCAGCTGCTGCATGGAAACAACGATGAAATTGTAGAATGGGTACAGAATAATCAGGTAGATATCGGATTTACTCGCTACCCTACCGCCGAAGATTGCTGCGAAGTATTTCTCTATCAGGATCCTATCGTCGGCGTATTTTCTGCAGAAGCCCCGCAGGTAAATCAAACATATTTTTCTTTAGAAGAGTTGAAAACACTTCCTTACATTGCTTTAAACGAAGGCGTTGACGATGAAATTACAGAAGTTCTTACGCAAAGCGGCATTACCCTTAATCCTGCCTTTATCGAAAGCGACGACCATGCAGTCATCGCCATGGTAGAACAGGGACTCGGTACCAGTCTGATGTCCCAAATGATGCTCCGCGGTTTTGACAGAAAAATTATTGCCGTTCCTTTAGCCCCGCCCAGATACCGCCAAATCGGTATGGCATGCAAAGATCTCTCTCTGCTGTCGGCTGCTGCCGCAGATTTCTGGGCTCACATACAAAGATGGACAGAAAAACTCTAACCTCTGATAGGCTTTGGTCCAGCTGCCTCCCGTTTCTTTCTATTGATTGGCAACCACTTTCCATCAGCGGCTTTATAATCTGAATTCTTTTGCATATCCCTTCTCTTCCCTGCATATATTGGTTCTAACTTGAGTTTAAGGAGCGGTGTTTATTATGAAGGATTACATAGAGGAGAGAGTACTTTCGCTGGCCAACTACATTATTTCGACCAATTCGACAGTCAGAGCCGCTGCAAAAGAATTCAAAGTCAGCAAAAGTACTGTACACAAAGACGTTACAGAAAGGCTGCAGGAAATCAGTCCTTCGCTTGCCGCACAGGTAAAAACCGTACTGGACGTCAATAAAGCCGAAAGACATATACGAGGCGGTCTTGCCACCAGAGAAAAGTACAGTCATCAGGATGAATAACATAATTGGATAATCTTTTAAATCATGCCCACCCTTCAAAAGGGTGGTAAAAAGCCTAAATCCCTGTTAAGGGATTTAGGCTTTTGTCTACAGTCAGAGCAGGGATTTCCTGCTTTTTTATTATTTAATCTTTAAAACAAATCACTATGTGAGCCTGTTCGGATTAGTCTTAGTTCTAATGTATCCTGCACAATTTTATAGACTAATAACCAGTCCGGTTGAATATGACACTCTCGCATTCCTTTATAGTGCCTTGAGTTAACTAACGCATGATCGTGATAGGACTCCGGTAAAGGTTGTTCATTTCGTAAAAGATCTATTACTTGAATCATTTCTTTAAGGTCACAACCTCTCTTAGCTGCCAACTTATAGTCCTTTTTAAATTGTGCAGTAAATTTGACATTAAGCATTCAAAGCCTCCATCAAATCTTCCATATTATCATAAGGACCATAAACTTCTCCATTTTCAGCTGCTTCCATTGCCGCATAGGTAGTATCATTTGGTTCTACAACTTTTACCGGAAAAGGTAACCCATGGTGCATTAGTGCCTGCCGGAAAAAAAGTCCTGTAGCTGTACTTAAATCTAATCCCAAGGTTTTAAATAACTCATCTGCCTGCGCCTTTAGCTCTGGCTCAATGCGTAATGTTAAATTACATTTCTTCGCCATAAAAACACCTCCCTTGATATATTCTTATTATATGCTTATTTCTATTATATTTCAAGTGCATTGCACATAAAACGTTCCTCTTGCTCACCTAGAACACGTCCCATAATTAAAATTTCACCGCTGCTGCGATAAATTCTCTGAACAGCGGATGTGCATTATTGGGTCTTGACTTAAATTCCGGATGATACTGGACGGCGACAAAGAACTTTCTGTCTCTCAGTTCCACTGCCTCTACCAGTCTGCCATCAGGGGAAGTGCCAGCTATCGTCATTCCCGCTGTCTCCATTTCCTCTCTATAAGAATTATTGAACTCATATCTGTGGCGATGACGTTCGCTGATTTCAGATGTGCCGTAGGCTTTTTCCAGCACAGTGCCCTCCCGGATTTTGCAAGGATAAGCGCCAAGACGCATAGTACCGCCTTTAGGAATATTACCCTGCTGATCCGCCATCAAGTCGATAACATTGTGGGCACCGTTTTCTGCAAATTCTCCTGAATCCGCATCAGAGTAGCCGAGAACATCTCTAGCAAATTCAATTACTGCCGTCTGCATGCCAAGACAAATGCCAAGGTATGGCACATTCTTTTCTCTTGCATATTTTGCTGCCTGGATTTTACCTTCAATACCACGATCACCAAAACCGCCCGGCACTAAAATCCCATCAACATCGCCTAATACCAATTCTGCGCTTTCACAAGTTACATCCTCCGCATCAATCCACTTGATATTGACGCAGGCATCATTCTCATAACCTCCATGGCGCAAGGCTTCAGCAACAGAAAGATATGCATCGTGCAATTTTACATATTTACCTACCAGACCGATAGTCACAGACTTGCTTCTGTTCTCAATCCGTGTCAGCATTTTGTTCCAGTCTTCCATCTCACATGGACCAGCGTTAATTCCAAGCTCCCTGCAGACGATCCAGCTGAGTCCTGCCTTTTCCAGCATCACAGGAGCCTCATACAAAGTCGGCAGAGTCATATTTTCAATGACGCAGTCCTTTTTCACATTACAGAACAGTGCGATTTTATCGACGATGTCCTGGTCTACCGGCTCGTCCACCCGCATTACGATGATATCCGGCGAAATCCCCAGCGCACGCAATTCCTTAACCGAATGCTGAGTCGGCTTGGACTTGTGTTCACCGGAGCTTTTGATATACGGCACCAAGGTCACATGAATAAAGATGCAATTCTCCTTGCCCACTTCCAGAGAAACCTGACGAATCGCTTCCAGAAACGGCTGGCTCTCAATATCCCCTACAGTTCCGCCAATTTCAGTAATAATTACATCGGCTAAAGACGTTTCTCCAACATTGTAAATAAACGATTTAATCTCGTTAGTCACATGAGGAATAACCTGTACAGTGCTGCCCAGATAATCGCCATTTCTCTCCTTGTTCAGCACATTCCAGTAGACTTTTCCTGTAGTCAGGTTGCTGAACCTATTCAGGTTTTCATCGATAAACCGCTCATAATGTCCCAGGTCCAGATCCGTCTCAGCACCATCTTCAGTGACAAAAACCTCTCCATGCTGATAAGGGCTCATGGTGCCCGGGTCGATATTGATATAAGGATCCAGCTTCTGTGCCGCCACCTTCAGGCCTCTTGCTTTCAAAAGCCGACCTAAGGACGCCGCCGTAATTCCCTTTCCAAGTCCGGATACAACTCCGCCTGTCACAAAGATATATTTTTTCATAGCTACACTCCTTCCAAAAAAACAAAACGCAAAAACTAAAAAAAATAAGGCATCCGGCTTTTTAGTGAGAAGGATACACAAGATCCCGAAACTTTCTAAAGTTCGCCATCTTCTCCTTATTTCTGTTATGTCTTTGCGCAATTTATAAAATAATATTACTGAAATATTATACGACTTTTACAGGAAAAAGTCCAGCAGTTTTTTTATAACCGCGCGGTCTTCTTCCTTTCAGCCATATATAAGGCGGCTCTCAAACAAAGTCTAATTTTATTACATCAGAAACAGCTGCGCCGATGCGCCCGAAAACTTTTTCCCGCTCTGATAAAGATAAGATACTGCCATAGACTTGATGCCTTTGCGAAGGATATTTGCTCTATGCCCCGGAGAATTCTTCCACTGCTCGAAATATGCACGTGCTGCTGCAACCGGATCATTAAAGGAGTTGGAGCGCCATGCCAAATTTTCGCCGGTGCCGTTATAGTCAAGATTCAGCTCCAAATCTGTGTAGACGGAATTGAAAGCAGCTTCTTTTCCATATTTATTATAGCGCATGTGTCCCATCTGCTTATATGCCCAGGCTTCATATGCACGTATGTCTGTTGCCGCCTGAAGGTGATATGCGTACTTCAAAGAATTCAGCCCATTCTTTTTTCTCAGGTCATTGACCAGTCTGAGCATTTCCTTCTGGTAGGCTCTGTCAAACTCAGTTCCTACCGTTACCAAGCAGGATGTGGTAACGCCATTATGCGCTTTTGCCGTAATCCTTACAATCCCTTTTCTCTTAGCAGTGACCTTGCCCGAGGTACTGACTGTTGCAACCGTACAATCGGAGCTTGACCAGCGGACAGTTTTAGCCGGCGCCTTCGCACTCACCGTAGCCTTCAGTACAAAGGAGCCGTTTCCATAAAGGCTCTTCGTCTTTCTGCTGAGAGAAATCCTTGTGACTACGCCGGTTTTAGCAGAAACATTGCTGCTAAATGCTGAAACCTTTCCAGAATCAACTGCACGAATCTTGTACCTATAAGTTGTATTTTGGGATAATCCTGTAAAAGTCACTGCTGTTTTTTCAGTAGTACGAACCCTCCTCCAAGTATTCGATTTGGTATTACGTTGATAAATCTGATATTCTTCCGCACCACTTACTTTTTTCCAGGAAACTTTGATGGTATGCGTTCCTGAAGTGATTGCTCTCACAGAAGTCGGCGCCTTGATTTCTGCCTGCGGATACATTGTCGCCCCTTGTTCGGATTCTGCTGCATAGGTCACCTGACCTGCTGTCATAATGACAGTGAGCACTACACAAAGAGTTAAAACAAAAGTTCCGAATCTTTTCATCATTTTCTTCCTCTCTAAAACTTTTAATATCAATTCTTTTTGTATTGCACTACAGTTTTTCGACAAAAAAAATAGCCGTACAACGTGCCAAGCTATCATTCTCCAATTAAACAATTCTGTTAACTGTAAAGTACAACTGGCTATCTTGTTTCTTGCAAGACCCTATAGCTTTGCGTCATCGCTTCACAACGATTTTGCCTTTAAAATTACTTTTTTACAATAACATATTTAATACGCTTTGTCAATAGATTACATGCATTTTTCGGTTATATTTTCACTAAATCTTCACTTTTATTATCAGGACATATTTGCGTTTTTCAATATCCTTTCAGTTTTAACTCCATACATATTCTAACCCGTTTTCTGGTGCTATCATCGTATTTTTCAGAAATATAATACAAAACATAAAACATGGTTATGTGGATCTTTCTGTATAAACACAATAAAAGAAGAGGCTGTCTCAAACAAATGAGTCAGCCTCTTCACAAACAACATTCAAAGGATTGCCTACCTGCAGGAATCCATCTTATTTAGATTCACGCTTTTTTTCCACACATGCTATCATACCGGTAAGTGCCAGTAATGCAGTTGCAAGGATTGCCAACCAAGTAAGCATATTGCTCGTATCACCGGTTCTTGGAATCCACCAAGGAAGTTCATCCTCCTCATCGTCATTGGTCTTATTTCCGGCGTTTTGGTCTTCCTTGTTGTTGTCTTTAATCAGTTTGTCAATTTCACTTGGCGTTTTAACGTTTTCATCCGGCTTGCCATCTCCATCAGTATCGATGTTAGTATCCGGTTTGCCGTCTCCATCGATGTCGACATTAAGGTCAGGGATACCATCTCCATCGGTGTCAATATTAATATCTGGTTTGCCGTCTCCATCGGTGTCGATATTAAGATCTGGCTTGCCGTCTTTGTTAGTATCAATGTTGATATCCGGTTTGCCATCTCCATCAGTATCGATATCAATATCTGGTTTGCCATCTCCGTCGGTATCTTTGTTCACATCCGGTTTGCCGTCTCCATTGGTATCAACGTTGATATCCGGTTTGCCGTCTCCGTCAGTGTCGATATTGACATCCGGCTTGCCGTCTCCGTTGGTATCGATGTCGAGGTCTGGCTTGCCGTCTCCGTCGGTATCTTTGTTGATATCCGGTTTGCCATCTCCATTGGTATCAATATCTACATCTGGTTTGCCATCTCCGTCAGTATCCTTGTTAATATCCGGCTTGCCGTCTCCATCGGTATCAATGTTGATGTCTGGCTTGTCATCTCCGTTGGTATCAATGTCTACATCCGGTTTACCATCTCCATCAGTATCGATGTTAATGTCTGGTTTGCCGTCTCCGTCGGTATCCTTGTTAATATCCGGATTATCGTCTGGCTTATCGTCCGGTTCCTCTCCGCCTGGATTATCGTCCGAATCAATGATAATAAGAGAAGGTTTTTTCTTCAGTTTTACCTGCACTGTATGGTCTTTGTCCACAGCTTCAAAGGTCACATTTCCTGCATTCAGTAAATCTGGCCGCACCTCACCGTCAACAGTGACTTCTACAACTTTATATCCTTTACCGGCTTCCCAAGTCACAGTATGGTCTTCGCCCTTCTGTACCTGTCCAGTCGCCGTAATCGTACCTTCACCCTCGGCAACAGACGTTTCAACTACGCAGACCTGATCAGCATCCAGGCTGCTGCCATCTTCACGAACATAAACAACATGTACAGTATGGTTTACCGCAGCATCCTGAAAAGCAATCTCGCCTACATCTTTTAATGCCTCAGCATTTTCGCCGTCAATCCATACCTCTTTTACTTTCCAGCCATCTGCAGGTTTCCAGGAAACTGTATAATCGCCACCCTTTTTCAAGGTTTTTGCTTCACTGATACTTCCCAGACCTTCTGTTGACGTTGCAACACTGACAAAGCTTCCTCCCGCAGTCTCATCGTCATCTGCAGTACCTTCTTCAAAGCGAACCTGCACCTTATGATTTGCGTCTATGCTGACAAATTTGCAGCCATCTGCAGGCAGCAAATCATCACGAATGATTCCATCCACCATAACACTGCTCACACGCCAGCCTTCTGCAGGTTCCCAGGTGACTGTAGCATTCTCTTTATATTTATAGCTTTCAGAACTGCTGATAGTGCCCTGACCAGTCTTTGCAGTAGTAACATCATAAGTGTTCATCTTCCAGACCGCATAGGCAACAGTATCGTCTTTCAGCTTTGTATCTGCTGTAAAAGCATCAAAACGTTCCGGATTTGCCTTCGGGTCAGTAGACCAGCCCATGAAAGTATACCCTTTCATTTCCGGTGATTCTGGGAAGTTCTGCGCCGCATCATTTACACTTTGTCCAACCACATAAGGATAATCGTCTTTTTCTACCCGCGTTCCCCCAGTAGGTTCTGGATAGTTTTTATCATAAGCTAAAGTCAGTACCTCGCGCACGGTCAGCGTCTTACTGTTGACGATACAGCCGCCTTCTAAATTTCCAGACTTATACCACTCATACTGCAGCTTATAAACGCCCTTGTCCTTTTCTTCCGCACTACGCTGGTTCAGCAGAAGTTTCTGCAACTCTTCGTTGCTTTCAATATGCTGATCTTCATACTTTCCGGTTGCTTCATTCAGTTTGGATACCTTTACTATAACCTTACCACCCACAGTACCCGTACCAGTAAGTTCTGTGCCAACAGGAGTTCCTGTTTCATCATAGCCAAAGGTGGTATCATCCGCCGGATACGGCGTAGTCCTGATGCTTCCGGTGTCCACATCAGTCGCAGATCCCAGTGCGAAGATAACACTTTCTCTGTGGTCGTACTTGGTTGCTTCATCAGGCAAACGATTGTCTTTCTTAACATAAATGTATTGGTCTACCCCAGCGCTGCCATTGGCCAGTGAAATAACGGTTGTCGGCACCAGACGCATGAAGCGCTGTCCCACGATTTCTTCGCCGTTCTGCGGATTGGTGATGCCCGTGCTAACCGATACGTCAGTCCAGCCCACACCAGGCGCGAAGTTTGTTGTCTCATAAGTCTTCGGATCCAGCGTAATAACCGGCAGTCCGTTCATGTCCCCCGGTAACTGACAAGTGTAGCCATCGCGTGTCTCCCACGAAATATCGAAACCACTGCCGTCATAACCTGCCAACCTGTTGTTGGTCAGTGGGAACAATACAGAAATATTACGCACTGTATCATAATCGGTAGTACTGAAACCCTCCAATTCCTCCTGAGTCTTGTTCAGATTAGAAGGCTGTAGCAGTGCTGTGCATACAGACGCCGCGGAATATGCCTTTGCGATTGCTCTGTCTGTTTCATTACCGAAGCTTTCACTCGGATTAGTAAATACAGAAAGCTGCGGATATACACCGCTCTGATAAGTCCAGGTTCCGTCTGTACCGAATTCTTCCTTCATGGCATCGCCAATCATCTGTCCAGTCAGATAGCCAGTGATTCCAGCAAACGAATTATGGGTTAAAGTACCGATTGCATACTCGCCCATGCCAGACGTTTGCTTATCAAAGTAACAATTACTAAAAGTAGCAGCACCTGGATTATTTCCGCCGATACCTCCTAATGTTGAGCCGCTCGCTCCCGGCTTGGTCTTTGTCGTCCCTACCTCACCGGTACTGTAGCAGTTCTGTATTCTGGTATCTCCTGTAGCGCCTCCATAGAATCCTCCCATGGTGCTTGCCGTATTCTGCATACCGACCATGGAGGTGCTGTAACAGTTGATGCAAGTATCGGTATTCTGCTCATCTCTGCCAAAGAATCCACCTACATTGCTGCTTCCTTCTACAACGCCAGAGGCGAAACAGTTCTCAAAATGGTTTGCATAATGACCGATTCCATAGAATACGCCGCCGTCAGTATTGCAATATAGCTTAACATTCGTGAAGCAGTTCTCTATCCAGCAGTTGCCCGGACAGGATATAAAGCCTCCCGAATGCGATGATGTAGAAATATCATAGCTGTCAATAGAATAGCTATTGGTAATCTTATATCCAGAAACCGGACCTACAAAAGACCCAACACAGCTTGTCCCATAGGTTGTCACATTGCGCACATGGCACTGATCCATGTGTACAAAGAAACTATTTAAAGAGGTAGAGCCATCGCCATTCCATCCACTGACAATTCCGCCCGTATGCGCTGCTCCATGAACAATAGAATCCTCAACGGACACCTGCTTCATCTTGCCTGCAAGCAGCCAGCCAACCGCTACGCCCGAATACTGCCCGCTAGACTCTACATGACAGTATCGGAAACGAAGATTCTGCATCTTAAAATCTGCACTTCCTCTGTCTACAGTTGAAATCATACCCATCTTGCCAGATCCGGCAGTATACAGATTATAAATAGTATGTCCATTTCCTTCGATGGTGATGCTGCCTGGATCAGCAACCGGACTCCAATTGTTTGCAGGGTTGCGTCCGCCTAAGTCCACATCGTTTTTCAGTTCTAGAGACTTCTTGTTTACTAGCGCCCAGCGAAGCTGCGCCGCCGTATACACATCCACAAGTCCGTTGCCGTCTCCATCCGTCGCCTCCTGCATCGCATTAAGCGTCCATACCTCATCTGCAGGAACAGTGTTTCCCGCATTTGCTGTTTGAAGCGCATCAAACTCTGTTTTTCGTGCATTATAGACACGCTGTTGGTAAGCCCCCCAGCTTTCGCCCGGATTCATGATGATATCTGCCGCAAATACGCCCAGATTTCCACAAAGAATCAGCATCAAGCACAAAAAAACAATGCACTCTTTCTTTATTCTTTTCATAAAAAACCTCCTACCGCTTCCAAGCTGCCGCAAGCAGCTCGTTATCACCGCCTAATGGCGATTTTCTCGTTAGAATTTACAAAAGTATTATACCCCCCCCCGCACATTTTTGTCAAGCCTTCAAACGTGTATTTTCAAATGTTTTCAGGTTACGCAGATGTCAAGGTTTTTTTAGAAAATATTTTACAGCAAGTAAAAACGGGTTTAAATTCATTAAAATTTCGTTTAAAAAAATGAATTTATGTATAGGAATTCAAAAAAATAATTCATAACACGTAAAATGATAACTAACTTTATTTGAAGAGATTTTACAGATTCCATAAAAATGTATACTAAATAGAAGTCACATTTTAAGCCACTTCAAACGCATTCTGCTTATCCACTTATCCTACGGCGACTAAACTGCCTTCAGAACAATCCCTTGTTTTTTAAGTTCTTCAGCAAATCGTTCCGAAGCCGTAATTCCGTCAAAAATCTTCCTTGGATAATCATTAACCCATCGTTCGGCTTCTTTAACAGAATGGCAATTCACCGTCCGGTCAAAATCTGAACCCTTCGGAAATCGTCGTCGAACCATTTTGTTGTTACATTCATTACTTCCGCGTTCATGTGGAGAATTTGGATGGCAGAAGTAAATATCCGTCCTCTTTCCTTTACGATACAATGCCTGTTCCATGCTATTCCAATCAGAAAATTCACTGCCATTATCTACTGTAATCGTCTTAAATATCTGATAAAACGCTCTCCCCATGCGTTTCTCAATTCGGTTGATCGCTTTCCTTACTTCATCCGCAGTATGATATGATAGTTCTTCTATAATAGTCATACGTGTAACACGTTCAATCAGAACCAGTAAACATTTTCTATTAATTTGCTTTCCCAGAACACAGTCCCCTTCCCAATGTCCAAAAATTCCTCGTTCCTCAACCTCTTGCGGTCGATGTTCAATAGTTCTTTCCTCTTCCTTTTTTCTCGCAGAACATTCCCGATTCTTTTTTCTTTCGGCATCATGCCTCATGCGGTGATATCCACCTTCCGGCAAATCCAACCGTTTTAGTTTCCTAAAAAATCCCTGATCAATACCTTTATATATAGTATTAGGTGACAGAACCGGATCCGCAAACCCCTTTTCTTTATATTCGTTAGAAATCAGCACTGCCTCTGGTGAGCGATCCTTCTTCAAAATCGAGTTCTCAATATAGTCCCGCATTTCCGGATCCTTTAGAATTTTAGGCAGCGGTCCGGTCTTTCCCAAATGTTCACAATATTTCCGCTCTGCAATCTCTGCACTATACCTCATTTCAATGGTTAAATCCGTTCTAGTATACTCGTATTCCCCTCGGTGTATTTCATTATAAATTGTCGCTAAGCAGCAACCAACCGCATCCGCGATAACCTGCTTATGTATCCCTTTATTCAACATCCGTTCTATAGTCTGTCTTTCATCCCAGGTTAAATGATCTCCACTTTTTTTCTTTTCACTTTTGTTTCTACTCCGCATGGCCTGGTAGTATTCTGTACTTCCTGGTTCTGGTTTCTTTATACCCATATTTTCCTGTACCTTTCCCTTCATGTTTCATGCCAATTAATTTATCCTATATCCAATTATATCTGACCGACTGTCTCTTCGGTTCAAAAGTATTTTATACTAAGTATAACAGAAAATCATTACCATTCATTTCCAGATTTACTCTGCAGACAAAACTACACTTCAAATTGTGATTCCTTTTTAGCTGTAATCTCCTTTTGCAGCTGTTCATAATCCTCTTTATTCAGCCAATGTTCCAATGTGTCATCCAGACTCCTGCGCAGCCATGCCAATGCTTCACGTAACTGATAATTATCCGTACGGCAATAAGGTAAAATACGATGTCTTTGCTGTGGCGTTTCGATTCGATATAAAGCTGCAGCTGCATATTCGTTGCCCTTAGCTGCTGATTTCGCATACCATTCTCTTGCGCTGTTAATATCTCCACTCTGCTTTGCCAATGTCCCCAACTGGTACATCGCCAAAGTATTATCCAAATCTGCAGATGATCGAAGATATTCAACAGCCTTTTCATAGTTAATAGCTGTTCCCTGACCTCGAAGATACATCATGCCAACTCGATAGTTTAACATATCATCCTTAGGTTCCATCTGCAAAAATTCGTGCAACGCACTCTGATAGTATTGGTATGCCTTCTCTTCATTTACTCTTGTTCCAATTCCGTTTTCATAAAGGGCTCCTGCCTTGAATGCTGCAAACGCATTATCATGATCAGCTGCGCTAATAAAATAGCCCAATGCTTTTTCCTCATCTCCTACTACACCCTCACCTGAAAGATACAGTTTCCCCAGCTGGTACATCGCCAAGGCATTATCCAAATCTGCAGATGCTTGGAGATGTTCAACAGCCTTTTCATAGTCAATAGGTGTTCCTTTCCCATGAAGATACATCATGCCAATTCGGTAATATAATGTTTCATCTTTTTCTTCTACTTTCAAATACTGCTGCAAGGCTTTTTCGTAAAATGCATAGGATGCGTCCGAATCAGGCTGTACAATTTTCCCTTTCTCATAAATCTGCCCTAACTGATACATCGCATACATGTTCTCATTCTCCACAGCCTGCTTCAAATATTCAATTCCTTTTTCTACATTTTTCTCTGGATTCTCATCCATAAGATGCAGTCTTCCAAGCTGATAAATAGCAAGCTGATGATTTAACTCTGCAGCTTCATGTAAAAATGCTTCTGCAGATCTATAATCAACCGCAGTTCCACGGCCATTTAGATACATGGTTCCGATTCGGTACAGCATATTATCATCTTTTCCATCCTGTTTTAAAAATGCATAGAGTGCATCTGCATAATAGAAATATGCTTTTTCTACGTTTTTATCAGCCACTTCTCCCTGTTCATAAATTTGTCCTAATTTGTACTGTGCATACGGATTATTCAATTCTGCAGCATCTATGTAATAATTCAGCGCTATATCCACATTCCGCTCCACTCCATTGCCTTGCAGGTATAGTCCTCCTAACAAATACATGGCATAACTGTGTTCTTCATCTGCAGCTTCCTGCAAATAGATTGCCGCCTTTTTTGCATCTTTTTCAGTTCCCTGTCCATATAAATGTTGTTTTCCTATCCGGTAGGCACAATATCTAGGATTACTTTCATAGCAAGCCATGAATCCTTTCAACGCTTCTTCATAATATGACTGGGCCAGCTCTTCATCAGGATCCACACCACGTCCAAAATGATAGATATTTCCCAGTTCGCCTATAGCTAAGACATTACCATTTTGAGATAATTGCTGCAGTGTCTCCATCGCATCAGCATAATTATGGTCAACGTATATCAAATCTCGTGTTTCACTGTATCCGTCTTTCCAGTTAAGATAATATTCCTTTAACTTTTCTGGTTCAAACAACAACTCAGCTGCTACATCATCACAATCACCCAAAATTTCTTCCTGCAAATCCGGTTCCGGTGCTTTTTCCTGTTCTTCATTTTCCCGTGCGTCCTCTTGCCAGTCAGGTTCTAATGCCTCCGGCTCCGGCTCTGGCATCAGAATAGTCTCTTCCGTCTGCTTCACAGACTTATCATAATCTTTCAGTTGCCGTAAAATTGCATTTCCCATTCGGTAATATAGGTCATCCAGTTTATTCAGCATGTATGGATCATTATTCTCGCCATATGCTGCCTGGTATCGATTCTCTTGCAGCCTTAATTTAGCCTGTAGGATTTCAAAATCGCCCTCATGGTATTTCTTTATATATAGCTCTGTCAAATCGTCAATTTCTGTCCTTAGATGTGACATTGCACTGTTTCTGTAATTGCATACACCCTTGTTTTCCGGCAGCTTTTCATAAAGCGCAAGAAAACGGCTGCGAAATTCTTTATCATCATACAGTACATACTCTTTCATACTTTGTACCAACCTCTGACGGATTAAATTATTAATCTCGATATTCAATTCCTTGTCATTGACCAGCTCACTAACGATTGTACTTTTTGCCGTTTTTAGACTGCTTTCCCGAAACCGACCTACGTATTCTTCCTTTTCTACAATATTTCCTTTTTCATCCAAGATAGGTATCCGCTCCATCTTTCCTGTTTCTGGATTCAATTCTTTCTTATACTGCCATTTCCCATCCACCTGTACGACTTCGTACTGCTCATACCGCTTTTTCGGGCGCATCGGTACTGGCTCTACGGTACTGATATGCACATGAATATTGTCAGTATTGTAGTGAAACGATGCTGACCAAATACCGTTCTGCAATCCCTCTTTCTCCAGCATTTTATTGATTGCGCTTCTGGCCACATTCCGCATCCTTTTCTCATCCAAAATCTGCAGAGTGCTGTCATATACGCCCATCTGTGCAAGCCAGTCATTATCAAAAGACAGCACTGTTTGCCACATCAGGCTGCCTTTGTCCTGTGCATCTGTATATACTGTTTTTAGACTCTGTATCTCATCCTTGCTCAAATTATCCTTTTGTGCCGTAAAAAGACCTGATATTTTTTCTGGTTTTTCAAAATCCATGCCCAAGGACTTATCAGGATTTCCCATGTAGTCCATATATCCGGCAAAGATGTCATACTCCTCAATGTATTTCCTCCGCACCGCTTCCGGTCTATCAATATAAGAAATAAAACCTGCAAAGTATTTCTGATCCGGTCCGCAAAATGTCGTCACCACAACAACGCCCGGTGATTTATTACTCAATACTGCGCACTCCCTTCATCTATCAATTCTTCTAGCTTTGCAAAAATACGTTCGCAGCGTGTAACAAGTCTTTGGAGATTCTCCTGTTCTGCACGCTGCAACGCAAGTAAATCGGTTGCAAATGCCCTATATTTCTGGTCAAGGTTTTCCACTTCTGTACGCATTGCATAACCATCCATGAGCTGGCGCACAAGTTCTGACATACTGATATCTCTTTCCTTTGCTGCCTTTTTCAGCATGGTATGCGTACGTTCATCCACGTTTCTTACATAAATCGTTTTCACTTCTTAACGCCTCCTTGCTTTTGTCTGCGGTCATCTCTAAGTTGCTTCTCACGCTCTAGCTTGCGCTTCCACTGACGCTGGGATTCTTCTATCACTGGCGATGGTTCCCGGTCTGCAGGATAGCATGCAGTATATCCTCTTTCAATCAGGATTGTATTCACAGCGTCAAGGGTAAGCTGCACAACCTGCTCTGTTTGTCTTGCTGCAGCTCTGGTGCTTTCCAGGACTTCTGCATATCTCTCATAAATAATCTGGGCAAAACGCTCTTCCATGGATTGTCTCACATTATGCTGCAGGAGGATATATTCCAAAGCCGCCGTTTCTGATTTTAAATGCCTTTCTTCCATGACTTGATGGATGATTTCTAAGGACTTTTCTGATAAAATGTAATTTTTGCGTACCAAGTTAAGGGCTCCTTTCCGATTATTGCATACAGATGATTTCTGTATAATGAGGAAAAAGTGCAAGCGAGGAAAACCTCTGGCACTGCCAGAGTTGCACAGAATGTGCAAGCGGTTTTCCCTTATGCTCTTCCAGTATAAAAGAAAAAACGAGAGGACGAGTTTCCACCGATGAGGAATGCCCGAAGGACAGACGACTCTTCAGGTCCATGTCAGCACCCCCTCATCAAAAATTCCAGAAGCTGCTGCGTTAATACAATCTCCTTTTGAAATTGAGGACGTAGGATTACATTCCAGCGTCCGCCTTCCTCTACCGTTATAACCCCCACATGCTTGGCATCCTCTATCATTCTCCGATACCGATTCAGGATAATCTGCGCTTTTTCTTGAGGCATGACAATCCAGCTTTTATGGCAAAACTCCACATTGGCTTTTGCCTGTAAAATGACTTTTTTTACATCGTTTAATTTAAACTCAAATGCATTGATTTGATACCTTTCTTGGAACTTTTCGATGGTCATCAAATCCACATCACCATAGCGCATGGGTGCTTCAAACTGATGGTAAATCGCTCTGCCTGAATAGTTATAATTCTCCCAAAATCTATCTCGTAACTCCTGTTCTGTTAAAAACATTTTTCTTTCCTTTCCTACTAAATAGCCGGAGCAATGCTCCGGCTAAAAATTTCAAGATACAAGTTTCCATATGCCACGGTCTTTTTTCTGAAAGTCGCTGTGTAAATATAGCGTCTGCCTGACCTTTTCTTTCCAATGCGGATTTCTTTCGCTTTACACCCTAATCTATTCAATATATCCTGCTCTATGCAAAGCAAGAAAGCTATCCTTTTCTCCCGTGATAATGTGGTCAAGGACTTTGATTCCTACTAATTTCAATGCTTCTGAAAGTCTCACTGTAGTTTCAATATCTGCTTCACTCGGGGTTACATCTCCACTGGGATGGTTATGCAGCAAGATAACAGCTGCTGCATTAGCCATAACTGCAAATTTTATAACCTCTCTTGGATGTACCGTAGTTGTAGATAAACTCCCAATCGCAACCACATTATACCCAATTACCCTAGCTTTTGAATTTAAGGCAATTACAATGAACTTTTCTCTGTCCCATGTATGCGCCTGAAGACCGTGAAATGCAAAATCAGCAACATTCTCACTGCAATCTAACATAACGTCATAATCCTGTTCCCACTCAATGCTTTCCTGTACCAACAATTCAAATTTCTTTACTACCATGTTTCCACTCCTTTTCTTGTTTCTGTGAGTACCTTGCGGTGTTCACTTTTGATAGGTGTGAAAAGAGGACGCCGCAGGCGGCCCACTGGAAAGAGCAGAGGCATAGGGGGCAAACCTGCCGGTGGAGATTTGCCCTTAGGGCAAATACAACCGCTTGCCCCTTGCCGATGGGACTGGAAGTGATATAATAAGCAACCAAAAGTGAACAGAAAAATCAGAAGGTTTCCGATCAGGAAAGCTACTGTTTACAAAAATCAGAGGAACCGCTTCATTTTATCCAAGCAGTTCCTTCATTCATTTAAGTGATTCAACCTTAGCTTTTTTCTTCCTCATACTCAAAGTCAAAAACCGTCACCATTACATAAAGTTTTTCTTTTTCCTTATTGTAATTATTTTCTACTTTTCCCGCCTTAATTACAATTCGGTCTTTGTCCTTAAGACCCAATGCCTTCTCATAGGCTTCACCCACAAACCTTGTACGCCACGAGCAGTATCTAGCTTTATCATTCTGATTCTTTCCTTCATAAGTGCTAATATTAGCAATCACAGTGTCTTTACGTCCATCTTCCTTTTTGGGTTCAAAAACTGTTGCATTTATTGTTTCAATCTTCATATTTTCCTTCTTTCTCCCCGTCAAGCCGGTAGGTCAGCTGCATTTCTTTAGTACAGTATAGTCGTCCTATTCTTCATCTTCGGTATGTGCATACAGCACATCATAACCTTCATTGATTGCCATCATCTCAGCTTCTTCTGCGGTTTCTGCAAACTCGCTTGCAAAACCATCATTGCCGTCTGCAACTTCAACTATGTACCATTTGTACATTTTTTCCTCCTTCCGTATCTTTTCTTTTAAAGTTCCTTAGTTCGAGGCTTACTCTTTCTTTGTGTTTTTACTGCATTTTCTTAAGCCATAGCACTTTAGGATATGTTCATCAGTTACCGCTGTTGCTCCCATCTGTTTAGGTTTCGACGTACATGGTAATAGATCCTTTTCTGTAATCTTTCTAAAAGGGGTGATATAAATCAACCTAGTGCTTCCATCCATCATCTCTAGCATATAATGATTTGGAAATCTGTTCGTATTATATATTTCTTTAATCTCAATCCCATAATTTGCGTAAATTTCAACTGTATTCATGCTATCTCCTCTCTACCAGGGATATTCCGCCCTGGCTCGGCTGTCTCACATTTTGCTTTCCTGGCTTCCTTATAGCGTTTTTCTGCGTCTTGCCCGTTTTCTGCAATGCATTGTATCAACAATAGCACATAGGATAAGAGCTGCAAATGCACTCCACAGAAGCCAGAACCTTGTTACCAACAGTATCAAGATTCCGTCCATCCTGTTATCCTCCTTTCTCCGGCATCGCCGCCGGTACCTTCTGACCAGCCCCGGCTGATCACTTTTGATAGTTGCGAAAAGAGGACGCCGCAGGCGGCCCACTGGAAAGAGCAGAGGCACAGGGGGCAGACTTGCCGGTGGAGATTTGCCCTAAGGGCAAATACAACCGCTCGCCCCTTGCCGATGGGACTGGAAGTGATATAATGAGCAACCAAAAGTGGTCAGATAGATAAAAAACTTCGTGAAGTTTCCTTTTTTATCAGGGCTGCTATTTGCTGCCCTGATTTCCGGACGAAGGCTGCATCCTTCGTCCGGCGCTTTTTCATATAGGCTTTTTCATTTTCAGAGCATTGAGAGGATTTCTCCCCTCTTACTCATATTAGCCTTTCCCTATGCGATTCTGACTGTCATTGTTTGGCTATCGTAGAAGTAAACAGTATCTGACAGATAAATATCTGGCTCAATTACTGTTCTATTGAATTCCCAAAGTGCTACCTCCAATGTTTCTTTGTTCCATTTACTTGCCGGCATAATGATGAGTTCATGAATAGAGGAAGGTATAATATAAAAATCTCCCTTTATTCTTTCTGCGATTTGCCCCAATCTTTCTGTATCCAAAAGAATTATCGCACCATATATAAAGCTGGAAGATACGAAAATCATATCAATCTTGTCCTCACTAGCCATTATTTTTTCTTTAATTGGCAAAATACGACTCAGATTTCGCCTTGCCATTTGATAGAGTTCCTCCTCTTCCATGCCCATATCACCTGCCAGACCATTTGTTACCAGTGCCGAACTTTCATCTTCAAACATGACACGATAGATGATAACCAGGTCGAGATACTCTCTATGTGGTATATTTTTCAGCATCTCCCTGTTTTTATCCGCATTTACTAGTTGACACATAACCAGTTCCTTTAATTTAGTCTTATCCTCTAGATTGCTTGGAAATTCCTGCGCAATCTTCAAGCTGGATGTGAGAATGTCCCAAAATTTTCTTAACACAGTCTCTATGATATCCTTTTTCGAATAATCACCTTTCTCCATTTCCTCATGGTATGTAATGTACATATCTTGTACATATACCATGGGCTGACATGATGGATTCTGCTTTTTTCCAAGACTTACGTAGTCCAACTGCTGGTTGACTTTGTAGTTCTGTCCTTTCGACAGAATATAATCTTGCTCCTTTGCCTTCTCCTGCATCCATTTCATCACCTCTGTCTTAAATTCTTCAAAACTCTTCATATTTTCCTCCATTTCCGCCTATCAGGCTTTTAAAATTAGCACGCCTGCACTGTAAGCACTGTCGTGCTGTTCACTTGATAGTTGCGAAAGAAGGACGCCGTAGGCGACCCGCCGTAGTGAGATGAGGCAATGGGGGCAGACTTGCCGGTGGAGAAAAATCCATGATTTTTACAACCGCTCGCCCCTTGTCGAAACGAATGAAGGTGATAAAATGAGCAACCAAGTGAACAGACAAAAGAAAAATACTTCAAGAAGTTTCATATAATAAAAAAGACCGGCAAGGGCCAGCCTTACCGGAAATTGAACTCATATTTGTTATGTTCTTTGTATTCCAGCGTTAAGATGGTTCTTGCCGGATCATTGAGCTTAAATTCTATATGGGCAACATCCTTTTTATAATCCATAGTGACGATTTGCGTGCAGGTTGCCTTTGTGACATCCATGTAGAAATCATACTCTACAAGAAAATTCACCATTTCCTCCTGCAGCTTTTCCACATTACCGTCCAGATACAAATCCAGAATCTCATCTGTAATAACAATTCTCAGTCCCATGACTGTTTTAGCTTTCTCTTTGTCTATTTCTTCTTCGCCGCTGGCATCTGCATTAATTTCATCAATCAGTGCTTGTCGCATCTCCTTGTCAATTTGTTCTGTCTGATCAGCGCTATCTGATAATTGTTTTTCTGCATCACTATCATCTGAAAACAAGAAATACAATCCTGTTCCTGCAATAAGGATAATGCCAAGAATTACAGCCATAATACCAATCTTCCGCTGTGTTCGTTCATTATTCATATCAAAGTCAAACTTCATTCACCGTTCTCCTCCCTGAAAGACTTTTCTCCATCTTCACAATATCCTGTTGCATAACACAATCTACGGTCTCTTTGTAAATGCCCTCTGTTATCTTTCCATCAATTACTTTCTGGATTGCCTGATATATACGGCTATAGATGTCCATGTTGTGCAAAGGCTGTGGCAAATACTGCAGCATACTTTTATCAATTTCTCGTATCTTATAGCCTTTGCCTTCCCTAATTACGTACCTGCAAGCACTCAGTTTTCCCATAATACTTGTAATTTCCTCTTGACTTCCTGCAGCATAAATTCTGAGCAAGCGCACCAAGCTATCTGCTGTATGCAGCTTTTGAGTCTGTATATCTGTGCCCATGTTCACTACTTGAGCTGGATCCGGAACGTACAAAGACAACTGTCTGCGAATAAGCGTGTCCAACACTAACTTCTGCTTTTCATTCTGAATTTCTGCGTATAGGGCGTTAAAACCTGGTACATTGAGAACCCATATGCCACACTGAGTATCAGTATTTTTCCAAATGTATGGTGGTAAATCGCGATACTGATACTGCAGCGCCTGTTTCTGCCATGGTGTACCCGTCAGACTATCTAGTTGTAAAATCCGTTCAGCCATGCTCTCCATTAAACCGTCTCCCACCGCCATTGGCCAGGAGATTACCCCTGCAGCATAAAAATCAAAAAGAATTTCGGTTAAATCTGCCTGAGAAATCTGTCCGTCAAGCGCACAGAACAGTTCCAGATAGCTATACGGTTTAGGAGTCGTATTCCCCCATTCCGACATGTTTATGACGGATTGTGCATCCTGCTGCTTTGCGATGGCTGCAAGTAGCGGAAATATTTCCGGATCATAACGTAAATCTACACCATAATCCTGTAAACACCTTGTATAAGTCGCAGTCATGTTATTACAGATCCACTGTTTCAAGGCAAATCTTACCGTATCAGCTTCTTGCACATCAAAGGAGTAGACTTGATCCGTATCCCAGTCAGCCGTCATAAGGTCGCATCTATAAACCATTTTCCCTGTAAGCTTTGCCTTCTTGGCAAGGCCATCAAAGCGCACAGCACCGCTGTACCCTGGTTCAAATGCGTTATAATACTGCACGCCGATAGCATTTTCAATTTTTTTGAGAGCGATATATGCGGGATCCGCAATTATGCTTTTTTCCAGAATAATTTCTTTATCAAAATACAATAGGCGTGTTATTGCGTTTTCATCTATTTTTTCATATACCCCTCGCTTTAACTGTAATTGTAGTTTGCTGATGAGCATTCGTTTCACTTGTGGGTGATCCACAAGATATATTTTTACGATTTTTGGCATCATGCACCTCCTTTAAAGCCCTGCACGATGTACTCCCATGCTTCCAATGTCACTTTAAGCACTTCTTCACGGCATGCAGGAAACGTCCAGGCAACAACGCCTGTTGCAGCAAGTACCGCAATGCTAATCGTTGCAGCTACTCTTGCAGTAAGACCAAGGGCATAAAAAATATAATGCACGGTGTTATTCGTTACCTTAACTTCAACCTGATGGGTTTCATCTTCGATTCCATATTTTTCTTTCAGTTGTTCCTGCTCCTGTCGCTCCTGCACAAGATTAGCCTTTTTTCCGTACAAACTCATGCTTTCACCTTCTTTCTAAATGCAAACCGCTTTTTCTGCAGCTTGGCTTCCGCCAGCTCTTCTATCACTTTTTCCTCCAGTGGCAACAGTTTTGCATACATTTTTACGTCACTAAATACAAATGGATTCGGCGTATAGCCCGTAAAAACAATGGGACGATTACCACCTGCGGCTGTGAGCAACCGCAAGGCATCGTTCCTATCATCGTTGCCCTCCGGCATGAATGATAGAATCACGCTGCAGGAGGCATAAGGCGGAAGACCAATAATCCGTTCCAGCGCATCATACTCCTGCACTTTACCTCCACCCACCAGAATTTTGACGTCATCCTTAATATATGCCGTGCGATCAAAATCTCGGTCAAAGACAGCGCCGTAATCATAAACATAATAGTCATAGATTTCTTGCGCTTCTGTCAGTGCTTCCTGACTTTCATATAGATCCACCCCACCATAAACCACGGCGGGACCTTTGCGCTCGTCATACCACGCTGCACATTTTTCCACATAAGATACAGCCCTGACTTTGCCGCTGCGATGGGACAGGTCAAAATACTGTGTCTGATTCAGCTGGACATAACAGGCAGTATAGCCTAAAAGCTGTAGATACTTCACGCACTGGATTGCTTGGGTTGTTGTGCCGATGCGGCACTGGGTTCCTGCAAAGCCGATGCTGCGGAAGTTGTCAATTCTTGCTTGTGCTTCTGCCTGAACACGCTCCATTTCTTCAACTTCTTTGCGTGTATTTACGTCATAGTACCCTCCCATGTTCTTTTGCAGCTGATCCTTCAGGTCTGCTGCAGAGCCGTAAAAAATAAAGTTTTTTATGTCTTTAGCAAGCAGCGCCTGCGGTAGAGCTGCACCTGGTAAAAACGACGGCATATATATAATCGGTTTGGCATTTAATGTCCGGGCCGTTCCGGCGATTTCCGATGCTATTTCCTCAGCGCTGTCAATATAGCTGTCAACATCATAAATCAGAATACTGACGGGATTTTTTCCGTATCCTGCATAAGCTAAAATATCATTGGTCGTCCGTTTAATATGGGCGTTTGCATCAATTTGCATATAAGCATATTCCCGCTCACGGGCAACTTCTTCGGCAAAGTATCCTGCAACTGGACTTCCTATAAATACAATATTTTCCATGGATCGTTTCACCTCCCTCTAATATGTAGACTTTAACTTTTCCTGCAGATTAATCTGTTCCTGCAGCTGGCGGATTTCTCTCTTTGCATTTTCTTGTTCACTTTTTGCTGCAGAAGCTTCGCTTTGTAAAGATGATATCATGGTCAGTGTATCTGCCTGTTCGCTTTCAGTCTGATAAATTTGCTCTTTCTCTAATTCTTTTATCCTTTTCTCTGCATTAGATATCGTCGTTTTCAATGATTCAATATCCACAAGATGCTGATCAATTTGTGCATTGTAACCCGCTATTCTAATGTCGCATGCCATTTTTCTGTAGGCTCTCTCATTCATTCCTTCCCTTATTTGCATGTTTCCAATCGCTGCTTTTGAGGTATACATTCTAATCGTATCAAAGGTCACCTCCTCCGGATTAACCTCCTCCGGCAGTTTTATACGTAAAGATATTTCGGTCCACCTGCTTGGCACATCATTGATACAAAGCACCACAAAGTCTGGTGCCTGGCAGACTACATCTACATCCAGCTGCCCTTTGTTAATGTCCACTGCCTCAAATGCATACGTGTCAATACCATCGGCTGACCCGTTTGTGATATCTAATATAATCTCCTGCTTCGCAGTCTCCTGGTCCCACGTCCATGACAATAGCGTAACCTTACGGTCATTCTTTTCAACTGTACTGCCAATCTTCGTGACCTGGATATCCTCATAAGCCGGCGGCATCCAAAAATTAGACGTGTAAAAGAAAAAATATCCACCGATAAACAAAATAAAGATGCTTACCAGCAGTCGGTTGCCACTCCTTTTTATCTTTGCATTGCGTTCTTCTACCACCTTGTCATTTATATTTCCCATTATTCAATCTCCATGTCGAAGTTCTTGCGTGTTTCTTTCATAGCAGCAATTTGCGTTTTTTCTTTCTCCAATTTAAAGTATCTAACGGGGATATCCGCTTCCCGCGCTGCCATCAGCGTTGCAAACTGCGCATCCAACAGACTGTCATCCGGTTGTTTTTCTATTAAAATATAGTCTGCTTCCTGCAGATTATCTGTGTAAATAATGTGCCACTGTTTTGCCATCGCCAGTTTAATTTTTTTCTTCATTTCATCTTTTGCCGATATGTAAACTTTTCCTTCCATCTATGATTCACCTCTTATTTTGTACTTGGCTTTTTTATATAATTTAGTGGATCTTTCGCACTTCCGTTGATAAAAATACGAAAATCCAGATGATCTCCCGTTGATACACCAGTAGTTCCCATCTTTCCAATCTTTTGTCCCCTGCTTACCTTCTGACCTGCCTTTACCAGTATGCCATCTGATCTCAAATGCATATAACTGGTTTGGATGCCTTTGCCATGGTCAATTTTAATCATATAGCCACCTGCACCACCGGAGTTTTGTGCATAAATGATAGTTCCCCCGTCTGCTGCATATATAGGTGCACCGGAGTATGCTGCAATGTCAATTCCCTCATGGTATGTGCTTGCACCAGCAGTCGGCGCATCCCGATACCCAAAGTATGATGTAATGATACCGCTGGATACAGTAGGCCATACATATTTTCCTGTAGCTGCGCCATTTCCTTTTACATAGCCTCCGCCATTATCAAATTGATACAGGTCATACATCGTCATAATTTCAATCAGACGCTGACTGTAATCAACAGCAGTTGCATAGCCTGCTTTGTGAATGGCAACCGCCCATTCATCCGCAGTCTTACAACCCTTGGTATATGCCGTATAGTGACCACTCGATAAAAGCTGCCCGTGGTCGTCAATGCTTTCTGCGACATTATGATACTTTCTAAACTTTGCCGTAATCACATAGCTTTCTCCGCCTGATGTCTGCTCACCAGTTTGATACTCTTTATAACCGGCAGGTCCAATGCCTTTCATTCCGAACAGATTATGACATTCATAAGCGAGCAGCGACAAACCTCCCGGATAACTGCCGCTACTCTCTAAAATGATTTGTGCCAGTGTAAGAGATGCCGGCACGTCATATTTTTCTTCGCTGTCCATGGCTCCCATAATCATTTCTTCTGTTAGGATTTCCGGCAGCCCCTCCATGCTAATACCGCCTCTTCTACCACCGCTTTCTGCTGTAACAGCGACGCCAATAACAAGAAGCAGTATTAATAGTAGAAAAAGAATCCCCCCTGATCCAATGCTAAAAGAAAGAATCCATCTTTTTTTGGAAGTATCCATCATGCACCTCCGGCAAACAGCTGCTCCTCATACTGTTTTGAAAGCCATACTTTAAAAAAGATATTCCTATCTCCAGCAATTGACAGAATCGTTTCGCCTTGCTCCAAATACGGAATCTTTTCCCGCTGCCAAGGACTAAGCACGCCGCCAAATAATCTATCTATCAGTGGCAATACGCTGGAATCCTGCTTGAATATAAACTTGTATTGCGTAAGTTCGAAGATAATCTTCAGTTTTTCTATCGCTTCGCTTGATGATCCTTCCGGTGCGTAATCGCGGATAGATTGTGATGCCAATGTAACTCCGACAAAATATTTTCTAGCCTCCCTAAGAATAATGATGATAAGATCCAAGATAAACTCAAATTTTGCATTAATCCATCTGTGGCTCTCATCAATGATGATTAAAAACCGCACCACATCTTCAAAGTCAATCGCCTTATTCTCAAATTGCGCTTTCATCAGACTCCCATTGGCAACAGCATTATCCCAGCAGAAGTAAGTCATATTAAAAAGTTGGGCGACGAAAATGTTGTCCAGATCCTTAATCATACTGATGTCAAAAGTTACGATTTTTTCGTCAACAATATTATCAATGGTTGTATGTCCATCAAACATTTGGCCGTAGTTTCGTACGAGAGACGAAATTGCTTTATATATGCTATTCAGCTGGCTGACTTCCTGAATCAGAAGCGCCTTTCGCACATCATCTGCCTTTGCTGCTTCATCTGTTTTCACATCCATTTCTTCTTTTATATAAGCAGCAAGGTCTGAAAACGTCGGATATCTGTTTGCTGGAAGCCCTGTAATGCGGTTTCCTTCTCCCGGCACTAACTCAAAGCGCTCGTACAAAGACCTTAAAATATTCTGTAAGTCAATGAGTGTTTCATAAGTGGTTCCCGGTACTAAGCACTGATAAAATGCACTTACCTTTGAAATATGGCGAACATAGTTAGTTCCGTCATCATCTCCAGATCTCAGAATTTCCAGCGGATTCAAAAGCCCATGTTGTCCGTCACACTTTATGATTTTGCCACCAAACTCTCTTGTCAGCTGCGTAAACTCTCCAGAGATGTCAAAGCAGCGCACGAAGTCACCTCGCTCAGCACGCGAACGAAAACGCTTCTTTAAAAAGGTAGATTTTCCGCTACCCATATCCCCTACTGCAAGAGTATTGTAATGCTTACGCCTGTCTGTTTTCGCAAACTCATCATACACCACACATCCTCCGCAACCAGTAAAGCCCAGCAGATCTCCGCCATCATCCTCAAGGGATGAAAACTTGAACGGATATCCGCCGGCAATCTGTTCTGTCATGAGTGACAGTCCCTTAATAGCGAAGGGTTCTGCTGCTTGCCTGGTATAGCTTTGCCAGAGAGATTTCCATTCCCTCTCTCCTTCATTGAGCAAAATCGTCGGCATATACTCATCTGCTTCCAGATTCTCCATGATTTCCCCACACTGCGTTTCCACACTGACCAGACTCTTACCTGAAACAAAAATCCGAAAGTGCATCATCTTGACCACTTCTCCCATGGATTTCACCTCATCGTACATGAGCTGCAGCTGATGCTGCCGCTTTTTGCTATCGTAGACCTCCTGATAGTTCGTAGCGTGCAGCTCCCGGCTAAATTCCTCCTGCAGCGCACGGTTAATGTTTTTCTGAACCTCGCGCTTATCTCTAGTTGAAGCATCAATCACTGTAATGCAATCCTTTTGCCGTGTAATGTCTGACAGCCAGTAGTCGTCCAGCCTTGTAGGCAGACGGTAAATATGGATAATCTTCGTATAGCCATCGCCAGTGGTGATATAGTTCGGTGCAGCAAAGGTGATTCCGCCTTGCGGCTGTATGTAAGAAAAAAGCGGCAGATCTATACAATCTGTCGCTTTCGCACTTTGTTTCTTTCTTTTCATTTTATTTTATTCCTTCCTCTCTTATAATCAGCGAGTTTGGATTGCACAGTTTGTACACGATCTGCAGCTTTTTTTCCAGACTAATCTCACGTACACCATCTCCAAGGATAGATAGTTGCTGCACCTGATCGTAATGCTGCTCCGCAGTTCTACTCATGAGGACAAAATAATATTCCCTTTTCCGGGTTCCTTTTTCTGCGCGCTGCAGCTCCGAGATAGAACGCTGCAGCCATTTTTTTCGCACCGGATCGTTAGTCTCCTGCATTTTCTTCGTTAGTCTCTTCTCCTGGCTAAGTAGATTCGTCGGGAAGTTCATGCTGATAATCTTAATATCATCCTTATACAGCTTCAAAAATTTTGCAAGCCTAATCATCAGCATCTGCACTTCATCTTCCATCATGTTGTCCACGTCATCAGCTACCTTTTCGTAAATATCAAAATAGCTGCCATCATTTAATACAAATGCACCGGCATCCTCATCGTAATACCGAATTGGTAGGATATCTAGATTATTCTTCTGTGCAGCCGGTTTGCTTTCCTGCCGCCCCTTCTCTTCTTTATTTATCTTCGATTTCTGCAACAAACTCTTGCACCTCCTCTTCGTATACAGCCCTATAAACAGACGTATTATGTTTTAAAAGCAAAAAAATGCTTTCCAAATTTCTTCTCTTGCGATTAAACGCACTCCTGCAGGTCAAAAAGATGCAACAAAGCAGTGAAAATATATAATACGGGAGATGAAGCGAAGGGTGGACCATAGCTTTCAGCGCATAAGTTATCGCCATATAGCTTAAAACAAAGAAGAAATCCAGTGCCTCAACATTTTTAAACACACGATTAGGACTTTCAATTTCCTCCGTAATCAAATATTTCATTCCTCATCATCCTTTCTTCTGTTTCTCTCCTTGATGTTGCGATCAAAAATACGACCTTTATATCTTGAGATTACCCGATTCTGGTTCAGACTGCTGTTCTGCTGTCGTTTTATGCCACCTTGTTCCATCATCTGTTCAAAACGATCTGGTTTTTTGCTGGAATCATTGATGTGTGTATCAGACTTCTCTGGAAAATCAGTATGCTGTGCCATTTCATTTTGATTCCCAGCTACAGTATATAGTTCATTGCCGTCATGCCCACCGTTTTCCATAAATGCACCTTGCTGCTTGCCTTCTTCTGAAGTATCGCTGCTAGTATCGCCAATCGGTGTTCCTTCATCTGCAGAGTTATCCATGAAGGCTGCATCATAAGTTCCGGACTCCTGATTCTGCAATCTTTGCCCTCTACCATTTTCATCATCTTCTGCATTTGCTGCAGCATCTGAATCCATAAAGGATGTGTCAGAAAAATCCTGCTGCGCTGCACTATGTCTGCCCCCTGCATCAAGATTATCTGTTTCGGATTGTGCTTGCCCAGTATTATCATTTTCGACAGAAGAGGCTACCTCTGCATCATTTGCCTGTCCGTTAGCCATAAAGCTATCAGAATCTCCATTGCCACCCATAGCGTTACGAATTGCTTCATTAGTAGCTGTAGCCTGACGATTCATCATATGGCGTTGCATACCGTAGCGTGCAGCCATCTTTGCCGGCGCCGCAGCCGTATGCATTGCTTTATGTGCTGCGCCACTACCTGCCTTATATACTGCCATCATCCGTGCGGTCGATGACTTTAATCCAGCGTCCATGCCCAGGAGTTTTTCCACCAGATTCGGCCCGTCAACAACGGAAAAGGCAATAAACAGAATAATCGCAGCTTCAAGCAGAGAGTTCATTGCTATCTCATCAATGTACGCTGTAAAGAAATAGAACAGCTTGATGCAAAGAGTAGTAACAAAGAGCAGTATATATGTATCTCTGATAAAAACTAAGATCTTTGCAATCTTTTGTCCGCCAGATAATTCTGCACTGTAAAGATACGCTAAAAGCCTTGCAAAAACTAATTCGAAAGCAAGTCTGGTACATTTGTATGCCATGGCAATATATAAGACAATGACGGATAGCATTTCCAATATCACCGGGAGATAGTCGATCTTGTAACGGTAATAAAAGTTATTACCTATAGACGTCCAAGCTACACCATCATAAATTTCTCCGATGTCATAGCTGCTACCATCACCTCCAGTAATAATCATCTGCGTCAGAATATCCTCTGCTGCTGCATCATTAAAATCGTAACTGTCACTGTCGGGATCCATCACTTCCGCATAATCCATGACATTCATTCTCTGGCTGGTCATTTTAGGATGCGGCAGCTTATTCTCATTCTCCTCATAATTGATATTACTTAGCCCAATCTGCTGATCCAGATAATAGATATCCATCATGTTGTTTCCTATGATATCATATACGTTTCCAGCTGCAGTATCCTCCGTCACGCTATCTATACCTGTTTTTGCATCCAAAACTGCCGTATTAAGCTGCTGAAATACTACTGCCGAGCAGGTCACACATAAACAGGCAATACAAATATTGATTGCAATCTTCGGCTTTTTCTCGTGGTTTGCGATGAGCATAATTCCAAGAGCAAAAATCGATATAGCCATAAACGCTACAAAGACCGGTTTAAATTCTTCAATAAGAGTGTTGATTTTGGGCCACGTTGTAAAATCTACAAGCCCAAAGGTAATGTCATATAGTTGCTGACAGGCATCTGCCACAGTGGTAAGCAGCTTCAGAATCCAAAACCCAAAGGTTCTCAGCGCACTTGTAACTACATTATTTTGCTGAAACAAATCACCATTGACCAAATAAAAATCAATTAGTTCATTCTTACTCATGCTGCGCCTCCCATCAATTCCAGTATTTCTTCTTTTTCTTCTGTTGTATAACCGCTTTTACAGACAGCTTCCGTAACTTTTGACAAGGTTTCTTTTCCTGTGGTGATGCCAAGAGTCTCCTTATATGCCTCATCAATTTGCTGCAGCTTGTAGCAAAGAGACAGATACTCCGGCAATTCTTCCAATTTCATATAGCTTTCCGTTTGCCTTGCCATATTCGTAATTGCAGTATCTGGTTCGTAAATCATAGATGTATAGTCAATATGCGCTCGGCTCTCCGTGTTAATGTCTTCAATTGCAATATCATCAGGATTGGGAAATGTGTCAGTAAGATACATGTACCTGTATAAAAGAGCCGTACCCTGCTGCATTCGCCAGCGCCCAATACGGATATGCATTTCTTCTTCCGCTGCCAGATCCCGATTTTCATTTTTATCCGGATGCTGCATAATTTGACCACGGCTTCTTGCCTCCAGCATTTCACTCTTGATTTGCTGTTTTATTCGCTCTGACGGTTCATCAGCATACTCATTTATAATCGGGTAGCTTTCAATCGCAACGCCCAGCCGGTCAGTTCGCTTGATGCCGCGATAGACCACGCACTCTCCTTCTCTGAGCCTGGCAAGCTCATCCGGATACATAAGCGGTCTTTCACTCGCACTTTCAGTAAAGTTTTTATCCAACGTAAACCGGCTTCCAGAGCGCTGCACCTCCACGATAGTGGTTTTGCCCAACACCTCCGAAAATTCCTCTGCTGTTTCTTTTCCGACACTCTTGATGTAGATCTGGTTTGCAAAGTTCTCCAAAATCGTCTTAGCATGATCCTTATATATTGCCGAAATCTGATTAAGCGCTTGTACATAAATGTCGAAACTGATACCAAGACCAAGACAAACCGTCACAAAACCGGCAAAGTTTTCGATTTCCGGGAAGTTTCCGAATTCATCCAGAATGAACTTTACCCGCCGATCCAGCTTGCCCTGCTTGCTGCCTTTGCGCGTCTTAGTTAAATTGAACAGGTACTGGTAGACTTGAGCGATGAAAGTCGTGACCAGAAAATGATTAGATCTATCCTCTGATGGAATACCGATGAAAATTGCCACAGGCTTTTCACTATAGCCGATTTCCTCAATATCGATATCGTTTTCTGCGGTTAATCTCGCGATATTATCCAGTGCAAAGATGGATACCGCAGACTGCATATTAAGGTATACACTGCCTTTGGTCCTGTCGCCTGCTGTTTTAATTTCCTGATAAAGACTTTTTGCATAATCCAGTGGTGGACGATTGTTAAAGTATTCATCCAGAGCCGTTTCTGCAATCTTTTCCCGTTCCATTTGGCTTGTTGCTCTTGCAAGGGCTTTTCTATCACACAACTCCCTAAAAAAATTCAGGCATGAAAAACAGCTAACCTTCTTCTCATTAGGATGTACTTCTGCAAAACTCACCTCTGGTGGAATATAGTAGAGACGTTCCTCAAGCAATATGTCTTCCCCATCGCCTGCAAGTTCTTCATATTTCTTTCTTGCCCTCTGCTGCTCATCTTCTGTAAGAGCGGCAAAAGCATTGCGTTTCTGGCTCCATGCTTTGCGCCGGCGTTCATTTAATTGCTTATCTTCCTCCATGCAGTCTGTAGCTATGGCGATGATGAGCGCGGTAAACAAGTCCGTCGCTGTGTTTTTCCAAATCGGCTCCTGCGTGGAATTATCCGCAGCGAAAATGGAAAAGCTGAAAGTCTTGGCCGCCATCTGTGCCTTTTCCACAAGTCCTGCCCGATAGTAGTCCACCACCAGCTGCAGTGGATTATATCCCATAGAATGCATCGGGTCTGCAAGGTTGAGCAGCCGCACGATATACCCGCGCGCTTCCAGCGTTTTTTTACTGCTTTTATATAGTTCCAGCTTTGGGTCCGCGACGATCATAGACGGTCTATCCTTCAGCAATTTCGCCCTAGAATAGACGTCAATGCTTGGGAAAACATACATCTCACCTTTACCGGATCTGGTCGTGCCGATTACCAGTGTATTAGAGTGGCTATCATCAATATAGAGAGTTTCCCCTTGCCGGGATATAATTGTGCCTCCTTTACCTGGATAGAAATCATCTTTTAAGGGCACCTCTTTATATTGATGACGTACTTCTTCTTGTGTGGTCCACCTTGCGGTACCTTTCTGCCCATGCCTTAGTTCTTTATCTGACAAACTCGCCCTGATTTGATATACAAGGATGCTGTCCAATGCTGCCATAACCAGCAAAAAAAACAAATACAATCCAATTATGCGTCCACTCCAACACCAGAAAAGCGGAAAAATGTTCCAAACTCCAAAGGACGTTTCTGACAGGCCGTTTCGAACTAAGCTAAGTACCACGTTTATCACATAATTAAACGTAAAAAAAATGACCAAATCAATGCTGCCTACTGTCAACGGAATCACGTTCCACTTGGCTAAAAAACGAGGTAGCTTCATGGTCTTAATCTCATTATTACTTCTCACTGGTTTTTACCTCCATTTGGTTTATAGCCCGTGGAATGACTGGGATTTTCCAAGTCAAACAGGCACACGGTATACCCATACGCCTCTAATATTGCTTTACTACTTTTATATAGCTCTGAATCCGCTCTATATTCTAAATTAACCATATCCATAAGATTCTGGTTTATGGTTGGCATATCTTTTACCATCTCTTTCATTTTCTTAGTTGTTTTGACTTTCTTTTTTTCTACGTGATTACTCATACTCTGTCTCCCATTCTATTTCTACTTGTCTTTGGGTTTCAATCTCCCTCACAACCTCCCGCCTTAAATCGTTGTTAAATAATCCTTCTTGGTTGCTTTCCATAAAATTTTCATACAAATCTTCCTGCAATGTATCGTTTCCTATCGTCTCTGGAAACTCTGCTTCAAGAATTGTCTTAAATTGTTCCTTCAACGAGCTTTGCGCAAAGCATCTTCGCACATAAGCATGACCGGCAAATTCAGATGCTGCATCTGCTAAGGCTTCCTTGTCCCAACCGAAATATTGACCGTGATCCCAATTCTGGCTTTGTGCATCCCATCCTTTTGCGATGAGAAAATGCCGGTCACTCCCCCGCATAAGCAATAGATCGGTATTGCCATACTCAGAAACCGCCTCTGCCAGCACCACGTATGTACATCCTCCATTTTCTATGGTCACGATGCTCTGTCCTGCTAAATCCAGCCGCTCCTCAACATGAAGGCTTTCATCAATAGCGCTAAGCCGGTTACTCATAGCCTCCTCAACCCTATCCTCCAGTTCGGTTCCTGAGTAACCTTCCTGGATTTCCGCCAATCTGATTGCCATCTCAATGCTTCGGCGGCTTTCCTCATCCATAGTCTTTATAAATGCATTGCGGCTTGTACCTGGTGTAATATACGCAGTCGGTTTACCATCAGACATCTGGTGCATGAGCATATCATAAACCATCTCAGACAGATTCCCTCTCTCACCGGTATAATATTTATCTACGTATATGCACTCTATTTCTTTGGCGCTATAACCAATAGTCCGCAGTGCTCTGTCGTACTCCTTTACTGCCTGACTTCTCGTAACTCCATCTTTAAGCACTGGATCACCAAATTCAGCCTCATAACGGTCTATATCCCGCATCGCTTCCCTGTCAATATAATCATCCTCCACTTTTTGTCTTGTCGGCTTTTCTTCGTATTCAAAGATGTTAGTTAAATCGTTGTTGACCGTTGCATAATGAAAAGCTCCAGCTTCCTGTTGTTGTATGGCCCTTCCCGGCACATAATGGTCATTTTCAATCTGCCATTCTTCAACCTTGACGCATTCCTGTCCGCCAATCGTAATCAACGCTTCACTTTTTTCCTCCAACTGCAGGTACTGCATCAAATCATGGCAAAACTGTTCTGGCATAATGTCATACGCTATACGTTGCCCCATCCAGCTGCCACGGGTTCCATTTATGCCGTTCATCAATTTAATGGCGCAACCGCCCGCAGCCTGCCACTGATGCAAATTCGTAGAATAGTCATCTAGCAATATATCCGCTGCACTTATACCTCCCGGAACATACTCTGACTTATCTTTTCCACACGGTAAAAATATTCTATGTTCCTGATTGACTTCCGGAAGATGTCGGTCTAACCACTCATTTTTCTCTATCAGTGCATATGGACTGTCCTCCAGCACTGCGGACAGAACGTATACTTCTGTATCTGATTCCGTCTGTATAAACTGCTTAACTCCTTCAATCACATTCGCATGTGGCTTTAATTCAGCATAATATCCCTTTTCATATAAAGTTTCCACGGTATCTACCGGCGTAAAAACTGCCAGCGTGCCATCCATATCAACAAAAAATCGTCGTTTTCCCATTGTATTCTTCCTCCTTTTCAGTCAATAAAAAAGTTAACTTCGCTATCTTCTGTCCTTCGTGAGTTCTCTATAGGCATCGGCATGATATATGCCGGTGTCGTCGCTGGGGTTACAGGGGTGCAGATCCCCTGTATATAAAAAAGGCAGGACATTATGTCCTGCCCATACAGTTATCTCTATCATTCAATCCCACATTCATCGTTGACTCGTATAGATACTTCTGCAAACTTAACCTGTTCTTTAAGCCACTCTGCATCCGTCTGCTCAACTGCAGTAGATGCATATCCTTGCTTTAAAAGCACATCTTCTGCAATATATTGGGGTATCATTTCATCGCCTGCATATAAGCGCCGCTCATTAAATCGGCTGTCAAAGCCTCTGTCATACAGACTATAATAGGTATCTTCACCCTCTTTTTCGATTAGGATGTATCCGTTGTTGTACACATATGCTTCCTTTATAGCTTCCGTCTCATGAGGCTCTTCCCTTTGCAACCTCTATTGATGCTTCTGCCCATTCGATTCCACTGATACATAGTGGTTGCTGCAATTGCTTCTGGTTTCTGCAGGTAAACAGCAAGCTGATTTGCAAAACGATATTTATACATCCAGCTTGCCGTATCTAAAAAAGGTATCCACTCTGACGAGCCTGTACGCAAACCATCAAGATATGCTTCAGTCAGCTTCTTTAACTGTTTTCCTTTTATCGCCATATTCCGCTCCCTTACTCTAATTCAGCGTTCTGACAGAGCCTAAATTGCCCCACATTATCTGGTGCGTCGATACCTGCCGCCTGACAGATTTCCTTGGCCGCACTTCTATCAAATAAGAAATCCTTATCCCAGTTCTCATCCACTACATCCGCCTCGTAAATCATTTTGTAGATTTCTCTCTCCATCATCAGAAGAGAAAATCTGCCCGGATTAGTTTCCGCTGTGAGTCCTTCCAGCTCCGGATATTTATCGCTTATATATATCATTGTGTTAAATGCAGCTTCTGGATCGGCATTGATCCAGGTACTGCACGCTTCTTTTGTATCCGCCATACCTCCTTTGGCAAGGTCAGATTCCATCATTAATGATGGAATCATCGCCCCCTGCACAATAATCGGTCGACTAAAGTCATACTTTTCCATAAAACCCCGAATATATTCCCTTACATAATCCTTACTATTTTCTTTTGCCTCGGCTATCATGCGGACTGGGTTCCCCTTTATACTTTCATTTTCCTGCACTGTCTTCACGTCTGTTTCCATGGCTTTCTCAACGTTTTTCTGATAGGTAAGCTGCGATACAAGTTCTGCCTGATACTCTAAATAGTCGGCCGCTTTTTCAGCGTCTCTCACGGCTTTCACGAATGTCTCCGGCTTTTTCTCAATGGCAGATACCCAGCTCTGTATATACGCTTTATGGTTTTGGAAATGGTGTTCGTCCATTTGCACCAGCAGATTTTCGCTCATAAAACAGCTGGAAAGCTCTGCGACCAATTCTTCATAAGCATAGGAAGCACTCCCAAAACTGCCCTCAAAACTACGGTTCAGTCTGCTTTGATGTCCAGTAGCATGAGACAGCTCATGGAGTACCGTCGCATTATATCCATAATCATCGTTAAAGTATTCCTTAAGCGGTAGGTGAATTTTATCTTCTATCGGTCTGTAAAAAGCACTATCAATTCCATCATGTAAAATTTCGACGCCCATATTCTCTGAAATTCTTTGAATGAACTGTGCCTGATTAATTTCCTGCACCTGCGGTAATTCCACTTCTGGCATTCCTTCAACTTGGCTGCCGTTAAACACATAAAAATATTTCGCTCTCAATGAAATACCCTCTTTGTCCTCACGTTCGCCGTATTCCTGCCATGTAATACATTTCTTTTCTTTCGCATCATATGGCATCCAATATTCAATTTGTGTACCTTTGCTTCCTTTCATAAGATGCCACTCTTTGTCCTTTATCTGCTTAAAAGTGCACCACCTTGGATCTTCCCATCCATTCGCTGTCTGTTGGTAGGACAGCCATATCCTATTGATTCCTCGGTATGCTGTTCCACTTACCGCATTAATTGGTCTGCTAATAGGACTTCTCCATTCCTGTTGCCAGCCTACTGGATTCTCGGTGATAGATTTTATAAAGGCCTCTGCTAATTTTTCTCTATATTCTCTTACCTTCTTGTCCATCTTCATCCTCCGATAATAACTCCTCTTCCGTTATCGTGTCTGTGTCAATAAAAATTGTGATTCTCTCACTCATGGTCTTTGCCTCCGTTCAAATAAATATTCCATCACTGTTTTCACATTTCAGTTCCTGATCAGAAAGCTGATCCATCTCTTTTTCAATCGCTGCACGAAAGTCACTACTGAAAAAGCCGGCTTCATCGCTTTGCATAAACTGTTCGTATAACTCTTCCTGCAGCTTTTCATTCTCTATGGTTTCGGGAAACTCCATGGCAAGCACAATCCTGAACTGGTCTTTATATGATAATTCGTTTAACTGTTCCACAGAAAGTTTCACAAACTCCTCTTCGTTTACCATATCAGTTTCTCCGGAAATGATTGTGTGCTCTTCCTGCAAATCGTTCTCATTCAGCTTTGCATAATTGCACTCCACAGCCTGCGAAAAATACCTATTGTCATTATGATCTTCCGCTGTATAAGATGTACAGCCATCTCTCCAGAAGTAAACTTTGCCATTTTCATATTTTGCAAAATGATTTTTCCACCAGTGTTCACCATCAGGGCTAATATAAATGGGCGTATCAATGGGAACTTTTGACCAGTCTATAGTAGCTTCTTTCTGTACATGTTCTACGCATTCTGGTTCCATTCTATAATCCATATCAAAGAACTTCTCTCTAAAATCACCATCGAAATGATACTGTTCTGCAATTTCTTCTGGTGTTCCTTTAGATTCTAAATAATCCTCAGGATTTCCGCAGCAATGCCTAACAGTAAACTGACCATCATCATAAGAATAAAATATGAGTTCTGCAGCAGGATTTGAAATGGTATGCCCTACAAAAGATTGCCAATGTTCAATGAAGCCATTCGCCCCATCTATATTGATTTCTGCGTTTTTCTTTTCCTTATTCATTTTTACAGCCTGCCAAAAGGCTGTTTCTTTTTCAATATTCTGTTTATCCATACGAGCACGCATATCTTTTGCAAGCTGAGATATGGCTGCCTCATCAGCTAAGAAATCATCCACATCCATATCAAGACTATGTTCCAGCGCAAGACGATCTTCATCATCCATAACGCGTACCGCTTCTATTACATCATACATATCAAATTCTGCTTCCTTTTCAAAATATGCCTGCCAGACTTCATCACTTGTTAGCGTAAATTTCCTCTTTTGACCGTCTACAATTCTTTCAATTTCCATTACTGTACCTCCTCCTTTTTCACTGTTAAAATCCTAAATAAAAGACATCAGACAGGAATTTAAATCATATAACCACACTGCCTGATGCCCTTTCTTTAACGTTTTACAGTGCTGCTTTAATAGCAGTAGCGAATTAAAATCCCCATGCAGCGGAAATTTCTTTAGCGAGTGTCACTGCAACCAGCACAAGTCCGCATCCAATGGCGACGACTCCGATATGATCTTTTGCAAAATCTTTACTTTTTTGTGATGGGATGATAAACATAAGGCCAATGACCACTAGTGCCGCTGCTACGGCAATCCAAATAAACGGCTGCCATTGCGTAATCAAAGCATTTAATCCGTTTGCAAATTTTTCCATATTCTACCTCCTATTTTTCTGTAACTATAACTGTTTCCGATTCTCTATTTCGCTTTTTTCTAATAATCAGCAAGATAGTTGCAATCAATCCACCGAGTATGATTATGGCCGCACTTACCAATAGAATCTTTTGTAGTAATGTTAATCCGACTTTTTCATAGTCTACAGTTATCATCACTTCATAGCTGGTATCTTTAATACCATTGGTATATGTTGCTACTGCATCATAAGTCGCAAGTGCAGGACTATCTGTTGACAATTCTTCTTCGTAATAGGCCGTCCAGTCGCTCGCTTTCCGTAATCCACTAAACTCTGCGTACCGAACTGTCCGCCCATTTTCTGTTACATAATTGCTACTCCATTTTCCATCGGTAATGCGGTAATCAGCCGGATTATAGTTCAAATGCCGCAAAATAGTTTCTTGATAACCTTCAAACGTTGGTGTTTTAGGGTTGTTTGGAATTTGCGTATCATCTAATTTGTAATAAGCGACATCTGAATCACCGATAAACTTTGCAGTCACTGTGAATGGTTTGCTATAACTGCTGCCAGTCTGCTTGATATCCTGTAACTTTCCAACAACGGATATTTCACTTCCATCCGGTAAAGATGTCGTAATTTCTTTTGTCTTGGGCGCATCCGGTCTTTTATCACTTCCCTTATAGGTAAGTGTTCCTGTTGCAGCATGGCGGTGATGCTCTGTCCACTCTACATCATCAAGTTTCAGCTTTTCACCCGATTTCGTAATACTTTGCTGTACCTTTTTGTCGGTAAGATTTGTATAGGTCTTTTTTACTGTAACAGGCTCACTTTTGCTGATTACACTTGCAGTCACTTTTACTGCCTCATATGACTTGCCATCCTCATGAATTTCTGCAGTATTGACAAGCTCACCTTTGCCGAGATCGTCAAGCGTGATATTTGCATAGTCCTGACCCGTTGTGATAGTCCATGCCTTTGTTGTCATGCTCCCTGCATAAGCGGTCGATGTAAGCGATAACAGTAGTATAAGGCACAACCCCATCACTCGCTTTTTCTTCATCCTCCTCACCTCCGATTTTTATATCACAAAAGGCAGCTTACTGCTGCCTTTTGTCTCTCATTATTTATCATTTATCCAATTTTCTCGCTGCAGCCAGAAGAGTTCCTGCTGCAAAAAGAATTAACAAATATTTTAGTAATGCAAAATCATCGCCTGTTTGTGGCGTACTGCCAGGTTGATTATCCTGCCCGCCCTCAGTCGGTTTTATCTCGCCCTGATTGCTACCGTTATTCGGCTTCTCCGGCTTAGTAACATCTTCTTTTACTTTATCTTTATGCGTCAGAATATATGTGCCGGCAGAAGATGTTTTTACAGTGATCCAGTTACCGCCATCCTTGTCGTAACGGTTATTGGCAATTTCTTTTTCCCTGCCATCCTTTAGATGGATTGCGATAATCTCCTTGTCGAGTAACGGGTCGTCAGCATTTAACAGCAGCGTGATTGTACCGTTTATAGTCTCAATCTCTTTTCCGCCGATGGTGATAATCACCCGGTAGACAATTCCGTCTTTGCCGGCAATTTCTTTTTCCTTGCCAGTTGGGTTATCATCTCTAATGATAGTAACCACGATGTCGTCCTGCCCAGCCTTTTCAGCAAGGTCTAAAACGCCATCGGTGTCTATTACGACTTTGCCGACCAGCGTGTTGATAGACAGGTCAAGCCCTGGTCTTTTGCTGATTTCCTCTAGCAGCGAGCCGGGAATTTTTGTACTGATGTCATCGTCATCTTCTGCTGGTTTAATAACCACAACGTCAGAATCATATAGATTAGCTTGTTTAATCAGCTCACGCTGGTTTTCTTCTTTTACCTTATTTGTACCATCATCATCCTTTTCAGTCGGCGTTGTTGTCGTCGTAATATCGCCGCTATCATCGTATTTTGGTACAATCTCGGTAATGACTTCTGTTGTCTCCGGGAAAATAAAGTTAAATTTACTCCTTGGCATTGTCAGATAACCGCCGGTCTCGGCGCTGGAACTTTGCGCATAAGCACAGGTAGGGACAGCAATCAGGATAGACATTACCAAAGCCATGATGAGGCTTCTTCTCGTTTTCTTTCTTTTCATCTGCTCCCCTCCTTACTCCGTCTCAACCGTTACTATTAGATTTGCAACCTGTTGCTGATTGATGGATTTGCTCACAATACCGGTTTTCCCAGTTAGCTTAAACACCTTTTGCCCATCGACTGCAATAGTGCCGCCAGCGGTATATGCACCTTTGGACAAATCAAATTCGCCTATTACAAGCGAGAACATTTTACTATCCTTTGCAAGTGCGGCAAAGTCAGTACTGTTTGCAGCAAGCGTCCAACCATTTAATATATTGTCCACCTGCACGCTGCTGACCGTAATTGCCTTTGAACCAAGATTTTCCACTGTTAAGTCACTTACTGTTAGATTAGCGGAATTTGCAGTACCAGTCATTGTGATAGATTCAGATACAGTAAAATCAAGCATTTTGCGGAGATATACATGACCCTGCGTAACGCTACCATTGATACCATACTTACCCTCTATATCTTCCGCTTGGCTATATCCCATATCGTC
>NZ_QWES01000021.1:0-64916 GCF_009936115.1 Anaerotruncus sp. 80 | reverse complement strand
ATAGTAATGATAATTATAAAGGATATAAACTCTTGGCTGTTGATGGTTCAGATATTCAAATCGCAACTAATCTAAACAATAAAGACTCTCTTTTTCAAATAGCAGAAGGTGCAAAGCCTTATAATCTGCTGCATTTGAATGCTTTATATAATCTGAAATCTCACACTTATGAGGATGCAGTCGTTTTCAAACGCAAAGAAGCTGGAGAAAACAAAGCGTTAACTGAAATGGTGGACAGATCCGCTCTGCAGGGAAATGTAATTGTGATTGCAGACAGAGGATATGAGGCATATAACAACATGGCTCATATCCAAGAAAAAGGAGGGTTTTATCTAATACGGGTGAAAGATTTTAATCAATATTCATCCGGTATTCTGCATGGCTTAGAGCTGCCGGATACTGATGAATTCCCTGCGGATACTCTGAAACAACTGTATGGCATGCGGTGGGGAATTGAAACTTCATTTAGAGATTTGAAATATACAGTATTTTTTTGACAAGGGAACGCTCTTGTCTATTTGTTGTGTTTTTAAATCTACAAAAAACAATTTATCAGCTTGAATCAAAGGGAAAGAAAAGAGAAGTTAATATCGCGAACAATACTAACTTATCTTTAAATCCCTTAACTTAATGCCATTGGCATCTATAAACCTGGGCTCTTCACTCTTGCCTTATGAACAGATTTCCATTTAGATACAGAATTTCCCATCTCGGAAAATTTCAGCCTGACTGCCGTCCTCACAAGTTGCGGTGCACGCCAGATCCTCTGTACCGAACATAAAATCCACGTGGAGAGCTGAAATATTCAGACCTTTCCTCTCCAGTGCCTCCATGCTGCGGTCTTCTCCTAAAATCATATCTGAATAACCTGCTCCCAGCGCCAAATGGCAGGAAGCATTTTCATCAAAGAGGGTATTATAGAATAAAATCCCCATCTGGTTAATCGGTGAATCAAATGGAACCAGAGCGATTTCGCCCAGATAACGCGCACTTTCATCTTCTAAAATGCCGGCTAAAACGTCTTCTCCCACCTCTGCACTGTACTCTACAACCTTGCCATCCTTAAATACAAGGCGCATGCCATCAATAATATTGCCCGCATGAACAAATGGCATTGAGCTGTAAACGACGCCGTTTACTTTGTATTTATGCGGTGTGGAAAGAATTTCCTCTGTTGGAATATTCGGCGCAAACAGTTCGCCGTGCGGTTCCGGGCAGTGGCAGATACCGCCTACGAACACTGTGTCATCACACAATTCTATCGTAAGATCTGTGCCAAGACCATTGCGCAGGTGAAGCCCGCGAACCCCCAGATTATTGATTTTTTTCACGTTCTCAAGCATTTCATTGATGTGCTTATCCCAACCATCAACACCGCTTTCCTCTGTCACATAACAGCATTTGAGAATCGCTTCCCATAAAGCATCCATTGCATCTTCTTTTGTTTTATCCGGGAAAACTTTCATTGCCCATTCTTCTCCCGGGATTGCGGAAGCACTCCACTTCACACGGTTGTCCTTTTTCAGGAAGCTCAAATCCTTCAAAGTCGCCGATGTAGCATTCTTCCATGTTGCGAGTCTTACATCTTCTACGTCGCGCAGTCCGTCCGGCGCGTCGTTGTTCAGGCGTAAAAAGCATGCGTCCTTTTCAGCATAAGACGTTCTTGCTTCGACCCACCAGTCCGGTACTTCGGACAGGGTCTCCATTTTCGCATGCTCCAGACGAATTTTGGTCAGCTGCTGGTCGGTAAAATGAATTACCACATCTTTTGCGCCCAGCTCGTACGCTTTCTTCGCTAAAATGCGAAGAAATTCAATGGCAGTTACTGATGTTTCTTCTACCACCAGAATCTGCCCCGCACGAAGACCTACTCCCCTCTTCAAAATCAGCTCCGCATAATTTTCTAATAATCGTTCTTTATTTTCCATCTAATCTATGTGCTCCTTTTGGTTCATGATACAAGCACTATAATGGTTATCGGATATTTCCACCAGTTTATAGTTCTCGTTTTTACAAGCCTCACAAGCATATTTGCATCTTGGATAGAATCTGCAGTACTCTGCCGGGTTAATCGGCGATGTAACCTCACCGCGCAAAAGTTCCGGTTCTGTGTCTTTCTTTGTAATGTCAATTTCAGGTATTGCCGAAAGCAGCGCCTGCGTGTACGGATGCTTCGGGTTTCTGAAAAGTTCCCCTGTCTCTGCCAGCTCAACGCACTGCCCCAGATACATAACCGCAATTTCCGTGGAAATATGCTTTACTACACTCATGTCATGGGTGATGAACATATAAGCAAGTTCTCGCTCTTCCTGCAAATCCATCATCAGGTTCAAAATCTGCGCCTGAATGGATACGTCCAGTGCAGATACCGGCTCGTCGCAGACGATAAATTCAGGATCTGTCGCCAGCGCTCTTGCGATACCGATTCTCTGTCTTCTTCCGCCGTCCAGCTCGTGAGGATAAGCGTTAATCAGACGCGGTGCCAGACCTACTACATCCATCAGTTCTTTCACTCTGCGGTGTACTTCCGCTTTCGTTTTGAACATTTTCCCCACTTCCATCGGTTCTCGGATGATTTCCGATACGGAAAGTCTCGGATTCAAAGACGCGTACGGGTCCTGGAAAATCAACTGCATCTTCTTTCTCAGCTGTTTCATCTTTGCTTTATTAAAGTCCGTAATCTTCTCTCCGTCGAAGTAAATTTCGCCGTCGGTCGGTTCAGCAAGACGAAGTACAGTTCTGCCCAAGGTAGTTTTTCCGCAGCCGGATTCACCTACAACGCCAAGGGTATGTCCTTTTTCGATGGAAAAGCTCACATCATCTACTGCGTGAAGCAAGCCGGAAGGCGTTTTGAAATATTTCTTTAAGTGTTTTACCTCAATCTTCGGTGTATTACTCATGGCTTTCCACCTCCTCGAACAAATGACATCTGATGACATGCTCGCCATCCACATTTACTGCCTTTGGCACTTCAGTTCTACACTTTTCCATGCACTTTGGGCATCTCGGATGAAATACACAGCCTGTCGGCAGTTCCATCGGATCAGGCATCAGACCATCAATCGGTGAAAGTCGCTTCGTCTGTTTTTTCATATCAGGGATGGAACCGAAAAGTCCAACGGTGTACGGATGGTGTGACTCGCTCAGGAAAATTTCCTCTGCCGTTCCCGACTCTACGATAGTTCCCGCATACATCACTGCAACCTTGTCGCAGTTTTGAGATACGATACCAAGATCGTGGGTGATGAGAATGGAAGTTCCCAGGTTTTTCTTCAGTTGACGCATCATATGCAGCACCTGCGCCTGAATGGTAACATCAAGGGCAGTAGTTGGCTCATCGGCAATAAGCAGCTCCGGTTCCAAAGACAGGGCGATTGCGATTACTACACGCTGCTTCATACCACCGGAAAACTGATGCGGATACTCTCTCTTTCTGCTGGCAGGAATACCAACCATCTCCAGCATTTGATCCACTTTCTTTTCCATTTCTTCATCGGAAAGATCCGGCATGTGAATCTTAAAGGATTCCTTAATCTGGTCACCGATACGAAGTACCGGGTTCAGGCTGGTCATCGGATCCTGAAAAATCATAGAGATGCGGTGTCCTCTGATGGCACGCATTTCTGCCTCTGTGCGCTCCAAAAGGTTGCCACTTCCCTCAAACTGGATTTCTCCGCCGGTGATAAACCCGGTATGTTTTGGCAGAAGCCGCATAATAGCCAGCGCAGTTGTAGTTTTTCCGGCGCCAGTTTCTCCAACCAGCCCCAGAGTTTCCCCTTTGTCCAGGGAAAAGCTAATGTCGTTTAATACGGAGGATACACCGTCGTCTGTGCGATATTCCGCCGAGATATGATCAATACTCAATATTCTTTCGCTCAAAACAGCCACCTCCTAGTTTTTCATTCTCGGATCCAACGCATCGCGAAGACCGTCGCCAAGTAGATTCAGGGAAATTACCGCAAGGGTGATTGCAGTACCCGGAATCAGTACCAGATACGGAGCCTGACGCAGGAAATCTCTGCCTTCATAGAGCATCGTACCCCATTCTGACGCAGGCGGTTTTACGCCCAGACCCATAAAGCTCAAAGAAGCGATAATCAGAATAGTTGCACCAATTGCAAGGGTTTCCTGCACGATGATCGGACCGATGGCATTTGGAATGATATGCTTTATGATGATGTGCCAGTCGTTACTGCCGCAGCAACGAGACGCTTCGATAAACTCCTGATCCTTGATGGACAGAATCGAAGAACGAATGACTCTGGCAAATACCGGGATGTATGCGATAGACAGGGCTATCAAAAGGTTGGACATGCTCTGCCCCAAAGCCGCAACGATGGAAATAGACATCAGCATTGGCGGAATTGCCAGCAGGATATCCATCAGACGCATGAGAATATTGTCACGGAAGCCGCCGAAATAACCAGCGATTGCACCGATAATAGCGCCGATTGCAACTGCAATGGCCATAGCGATAATACTTAAGGTCAGGGAAATTCTTGCGCCGTGAATAATACGGGCGAAAACGTCTCTGCCGAACTGGTCTGTACCAAACCAATGGTCTGCTGACGGTCCTTCCAGTCTTGCGTCCATATCCTGACCGACTACCTGGGTGTCATAGTCAGCGATAAAGTCAGCACAGAGGGCCAATATTGCCATGGCTAACAGAATCGCAAGCCCCAGCATGGCCAGTTTATTTTTACGCAGTCTCATCATGATTGCCGTAAACTGACTGCGTGCTTTCATTTCATTTTCTTGTTTCTTCACGGTAATCACGCCCTTTCATACTGCGATTTGATACGAGGGTCAATATAAGCGTAGATAATATCGACAAGCAGGTTTACCAAGCTGTATGCGATGGTAACAAACATGATTGCCGCCATAACGACCGGCGTATCTTTCATACGAATACTGGTAATCAGAAGAGATCCGATTCCAGAAATTGCAAATACGGATTCAATTACTACAGTACCTGCCAGCAAGTATCCGAAGTCTACACCGATTACGGTGATAATCGGAAGGAGCGCATTGCGCAGGGAGTGCTTTAAGATAACACTCTTTTCTTCTGCCCCCTTTGCTCTTGCGGTACGGATATAGTCCTGTTTCAAAACTTCCAGCATAGTGGAACGAGTCATTCGCACAAGGGTTGCCATGGTTCCCGTGGAAAGGGTGACCGCCGGCAAGATATAGCCTGTGATATCGTGAAGACCTGTAGCTGGAAGCCAGTGTAAATTCAATGCGAAAACCAGCATCAAAACCAGTCCTAATACGAAGGACGGAATAGATGCGAAGATGAGCGCTGCCACAGTGCTGACTGCATCCACAAAGGAATACTGGCGCACTGCGGAAATTACACCTACCGGTACTCCGATTAAAGTTGCAAAAAACATTGCAACAGCTGCCAGTGTCAGCGTGGTCGGAAAGCGGCTTAAAATTTCTTCAAATACCGGAAGCTTTGTCTGATAGGAATTTCCGAATTCTCCCTGAAACATATCAACAATATACTCAAAATAGCGTACAAAGAACGGCTCGTTTAAGCCCAGTTCAGCTTCCAGTTTCGCAACCTGTTCGGGAGATGCGCTCTGCCCCAAAATTAGCTGTGCCGCATTTCCCGGTGTCAAATTCATGATGGTAAATACGATAAAGGAGATTCCTAGCACAACAATCACCATCATGCCCAGACGTTGTAAAATATACTTTACCATAATCTGTCCTCTCTTTGAAAACTTGAGGGTATCCCCATTTTCACTGTGAATACCCTCTTTTTGTCATTATAGCGGTCTTACTAACCGCAAGGTCTATTCGCGCAATTACCAGGACATTCTCTTGATTTTGTAAATGCCCAGTGCGTCTGCTGCAACGCCTTTCAGGTTTGCATTTGTTGTGATTGTGGTTGGCTCAAACACCAGAGACGCAACGTATGCCTGTTCGCTGATGTCTGTTGCAACATCTTCGTAAGCAGCCTGTTTTTCATCACCTGTCAGTCTTGCCGCATTTTCCAGTTTACCGGAAAGTTCATCACTGACAACGTGAGTGATGTTGCCGGTTCCGCCGTAGCAGTCTTTATGGAACTGGCTGTACAGCAGGGAGTATGCGTCAGTAAACATTGCGCACCAAGAGGAAATTGTCATTTCGTAGTCGCCTTCAGAATATACATCTGTGGTATATGCGCCAGCTTCCATGATATCGATTTCAACTTCAATGCCTGCTTCTTTCAGGTCTGCCTGAATTACCTGAGCAACCTTCTGAATCTTCGCATCTTCTTTAATCTTAATTGTTAATTTCAGGTTTTCCTGTCCTGCTTCTTTCAGCAGTGCCTTAGCCTTGTCCAAATCATAGGTGTAGCCTGCTACTTTATCGGAGTAACCATCGCAGGTCGGAGAAATGGAGCTGTTTGCAGCAGTTCCGTTTCCTTCCAGCGCACCCTTAATGATGTTTTCTCTGTTGATTGCGTAGTTGATAGCCTGTCTTACTTTTACATCATCAAGTGGTTTTGCTTCGATATTCATGTTCAGAGACAGTACAGCAGCAATGTCGGTGCTGTAGAATGCCAGGTTTTCATCATCTTGTACTACGGAGATATCGGAGTTGTTTACATTTAAGAATGCGTCAGTTTCGCCTGCCTGCAGTGCAACAAGACCAGTGTTCTTGTCAGTAATTGGTTTGAAAGTTACTGTCTTGATTGCAGGTGCGCCGCCGAAGTATTCTTCATTTGCTTCTACAGTGATGTGGTCGCCGTTTACCCATTCAACGAATTTGTAAGCGCCGGTTCCCATCGGAGCTCTTTCTACAGCATCTTCGCCATTTTCTTCAGCATAAGCTTTGCTCATGATGGAGAAGTAAGGGGAAGCAAGGCTTCCAATCATAGCGCCGAAAGGCTCTTTTAAGCTTAATTTCACTGTGTAGTCGTCTACTTTTTCAACCTTATCGATGGCTGCAGTCATATCAGCTGCCCAGCCTTTTTCGATGGTTCTGTTGATGGAGTATACTACGTCGTCAGCAGTCATTTCTGTTCCGTTATGGAACTTTACACCCTGACGAAGTTTAAAGGTATATTCCATCTCGTCGTCGGAAATCTCATAGCTTTCTGCCAGTGATTCTACATATTCACCGTTTTCATTTGCCTCTACCAGATTATCGTAGATTGCATATGTAACGGTAAATGTGCTCATCATAGCGATTGCCATAGGATCCAGAGAGTTTGGTTCTGCTGATAATGCCCAGTTAAGGTCTGTTCTTGCTTCAGTATCATCTCCGCCACCGCCGCAGCCAGTCAGAGAAGCCAAAGCTAACATACAAATCAGCAAAAGAGCAATTCCTTTTTTTGTTCTTGCTTTCATAGTTGTTCCTCCTATTTTGGAACTCAGTTCCATTTTTCTTTTTTATAATAGTAAACCATTTTCAGAAATTTGTCAATATCTTTTTGTGAATTTTTATTTATATTTTCGTATATTTATTTTGTTCGTGACAGATTTGACATCTCTCGGTTTCCTTGTTACAATGAACACTGTATAACCATTAGAAATTAATTGAGGTGAAGGACTTGAAACAACCACTTATTACGTCTGACACAAAGAACAAGGAATTCTCTAACTCCATTGATAAAACGCTCAGTGTCATCGATTGTATTTTTGAGGAAGAAGGTACTTTTATCGATATCCAAAAGAAACTCAATCTTCCGAAAGCAACTTTACATAGAATCCTACAATCTTTGGAGAAGTATGGACTGATTGAAAAGGTAGTTCCGACAGACCACTACCGTCTTGGACTGAAGTTTATTTATTACAGTGAAGCAGTAAAGACCCGGCTTTCTATCCCCTCTATCGCACAGCCCTTTTTACAGTCACTCTCTGCCTCTATCGGCGAGAGTGCAGGTCTAACTGTGCTCTTTCAGGAGCATTGCCTGTCGCTGGCTTCCTGCCGGGGAGAAGAATCAGCACTGACTTCCAATCTTCTTCCATTTCCTACGCTAAACTGTTGCTCTGCCGGAAAACTGTTTCTGTCATCCTGGAGCGATGAACAGCTAACAGAGTACTTTTCAAATGCACATTTGAAAAAACTGACACATAACACCATTATCACTTACGACGACTTTAAAAAAGAGCAGGCTAAAATCTTAAAAAACGGCTTTTCTTGTGATGACGAGGAAAACGAATACGGTCTATTCTGTCTCAGCGTGCCTCTCTTCAATCATACTGGACAAATCAATGCCAATATTGGCATTACAGCACCAAAATCTCGTCTTTTCACAAAGGATGTCGATGCGATTATCCTTCAGCTAAAAGATACCGCCCGTGAAATTAGCGATGTTCTGATAAAAACTAAGTGCGTGTGTCCGTATTAAGGTGCAGGCAGTTCAGCGCCAACCCTTACATGGAGGCTGTTGCCGCAACAAAATACATATTTTTAAAGAAAATCCCGAAAATATGCACACCAGTCTGCATATTTTCGGGATTATTGTATTATTTATGCACGTTTCGCACTGCAACCCATCAGTTATCACGCCATTTCACGCTTTTTTATCGTTGAAAATGCATATGAGAAGAAAAATCATTAAAAATATGCACAGTCTCTAGAAGATTTGTGCATATTTTATGTTGTTTTTCTGGAGATATGCACAAGCCCACTGTTTCCCCGCCATCTAAACGAAAAAGAAATCAATGATTCTGTTAATTGTCATGGTGTCTATACTGCCGTCCATGTTATCAAAGGTAAATATCACGTCTTTCCATGGCACATATCCATAGCGCATATACTGCTGCATTTTCCAGACCAAACTATTACAATAACCCGGATCACCCAACATGCCGCAATGCTCCAAATATTTAAAACGATTCTCGCTTCGTACTGCAATTTTAAAATCAGGAACGATTTCCTTACCTCCAAGGAGCATCGGCTCCTCGTAGTGGTATGGAATTCTTCTTTGATATAGAATATCCGCCACAATCAGTTCAGATTTCGAGCGAACCATATCGCCTTTCATCGTTTTATGAATCAAGTGTTCCGGATATTTCATACTTCTATCATAATGCTGATTGCCCCAGTTTTCCCCATCTGCAAAAGCTACTATTTTAGGAAGTCCTTCTAAAGTGGAAAACTTATATGCTCCTGGAAGGCTGTCCATCACAGCTTCCGGCATGTAATCCTTAAAATTTTTCAGATATTTATCGGCGGCTTTGATGTTATTCTCCATAATCGAAATAGATTTCTCCAGAAAATAACGCTGCTGCTTGCCAGCTACTTCTTTATTGTCAACTCTACCGATATAGTCATGGCTCTCGGCATCATAATAGTACTGTTTATCACCACGATTTGACATAAACATTCTGCCCTCAGGCAGACCTTTTAATGCCTTTCGGTATTCACTACACAATTTCTTCTGATTTTCTAATTCCCACTGGACATAGTCTTTACTGCTTTTCATCGGTCCCCTTTCGATCCTATTACTTACATTTAATTCCATATTTGTAAATAAATTATACACAATTGTTTCAAAAAGTCAACCATTATTTCATCGCTGACGCTTGATGAAAACGCACCTGAAATCCTGAATGCTGATGTCCCTAAGCATCTCATCTCCTTTGAAAAACGACCTCGCCACAGGGCGAGGTCGCAAATTAAAATCTTTTTTAAGCCTCCGGCTTTTCTGCTTTCGGTTCAGCTGATTTTGCCGGCGCTTTCTTTACGCGCATATTGTTGATTGCGCCTGTCGGACATTCTTTTGCGCAAAGTCCGCAGTTCTTGCACTTGTCAGGGTCGATTCTTGCCACGTTGTTTTCCACTGTGATTGCCTCGAACTTACAAGTCTTTTCGCACTTCTTGCAGCCGATACATCCGTTAGTGCAGGCCTTTCTGGTATCTGCGCCTTTTGCTTCAGATTTGCACTGAACCACAACCAGGTTCTTAGCGCTCTGAATTTTGATAACGGAGTTCGGGCAAACCTTTGCACATGCGCCGCAAGCTACGCAGTTATCTCTGTTGACAACCGCTACGCCGTCGCACACGTGAATCGCGTCAAAGTCGCATGCTGCAGCACAGTCCCCAAGACCGATACAGCCATAAGGGCAAGCGGAAAGTCCGCCGAAAAACTGCTTTGCAGCAGAACAGGTCTGTACACCTGTATATTCCATGATGGTCTTTGCTGCATCCTTAGTACCGTTGCACATCACAACTGCCACCTGTTTGTCAGCAGAACCTGCTTCAACGCCCAACACTTCCGCAAGCTTTGCGGCAACATCTGCGCCGCCTACAGGGCACATGGAACAGCTGAGTGAATGATCCTCAGCCAGAGCATTGGCATAATCGTCGCAACCGTTATATCCGCAGGCACCGCAGTTGGCGCCCGGAAGCTCCGCACGAAGCAGTGCAAACGTTTCATCAACAGGTACGAAGAACACTTTGGAAGCGATGGTCAGAATGACTGCGCAGACAAGACCAATCGCAACTACAATTAAAACTGGTGTTAACATTTCATTCGCCTCCTATCTTACTGGAACAGTCCGCTGAAGCCCATGAAGCCCAGGGACAGCATAGCAGCAGTAATTAATGTAAGAGGAACACCTCTGAATGCCATCGGCACGCCATCTTCGTTTTCCAGCTTGCTTCTGACACCGGCAAAGAGAATCATTGCCAATAAGAAACCTACGCCGGCGCCGAATGCGTTGCAGATGGACAGTAAGTATCCGTAACCGGAATCGATATTGTTGATGCAGACACCCAGTACCGCGCAGTTGGTGGTAATTAACGGAAGGAATACGCCCAGCGCCTTGTGCAGGGATGGGATGAATTTCTTCAGCATCATTTCAACCAGCTGTACCAGCGCAGCGATAACCAGGATGAAGACTACAGTCTGCAAATATCCAATATCAAATTTGTTTAAAACCTGCTGAATTGGCCAGGTCGCGATTGTCGCAAGCACCATTACAAAGATAACGGCGATACCCATACCTACCGCGGAATCCAGTTTTTTGGATACGCCCAGGAATGGACAAATACCAAGGAACTGCGCCAATACATAGTTGTTTACAAGAATCATACTCATGATGATAGTAATTGCTTCTAACATACTTCTTCAGCTCCTTTCTGACAATCTTTTTCTTTTCTTGCGCCGCCGCACATTGCAGCCATAGCGCAACCTTCACAGCCAAATTCTTTCTTCTTCAGCGCCTTGCCCTTTGTAAAGTAGTTTACAGCGGCAATGAGCACACCGAATACGAAGAATCCGCCCGGAGCCAGATTGAAAATTCCCATGCCTGGAACGATATTCGTCAGAACTTCCTGTCCGAACAGTGTACCTGAACCGAAGAATTCTCTAATCAGACCCATAACGCCCAGCGCCAGGGTAAATCCAATACCCATACCGATACCGTCCAGTGCGGAATCAAACGGGTTATTTTTGCTTGCAAACATTTCTGCTCTTCCCAAAATGATACAGTTTACTACAATCAATGGAATAAACAGACCCAGTGAAGCGTACAGGGAAGGTACAAATGCCTGCAGCAATAATTGAACAACCGTTACAAATCCTGCAATTACTACAATGTAGCACGGGATACGAACTTTGTCAGGAATGATATTTCGAAGAATAGAGATTACGATATTGGAACAAATCAGTACCGCCATAGCAGATACGCCCATTCCGATACCGTTAATTGCAGAAGAAGTAGTTGCCAGTGTCGGACAAGTACCCAGCAGCAATACAAGTACAGGGTTTTCCTTAATGATACCTTTGGTAAGGATGCTTAACTTGCTTGGTTTCTTTTCCATTATTTAGCACCTCCTACAATCTTATACTGTTCTAATGCACAGTATACGCCATAGTGTACCGCATTAGAAGAAATAGTCGCGCCGGAAATGTGATTGATGGCAGCTTCATCTTTTGCAGATGTGGAAGTAATCTCATCAGAAGATTTTCCTTCATACTGATACAGATGTCCATCGTGATCGTGGGCTTTGGTTCCAAGACCCGGTGTATCCGCGTGGGCAGTTACCTTAACGCCGGTAATCTTGCCGTCCGCATCAATGCCAATCATCTCAGTCAGCACGCCGCCGAAGGACTTAGTATTTACAGTAATCACCATACCACTTCCATTGTCTGCGATGTAGCACTCCGTTGCATATACCTTGTCAGGATCCGCAACAGCCAACTCGCCGTCATAGGCAGTGAAAGAATCTGCTGCCGGCAGAAGCTCTGCTCTCGCCTCGTTTGCAGATTCAATTGCATTCTTATCGATGATTGGCTTCGCAACACCGTAAGTTGCAGCAAGAGCTGCAGTGATTACTAAACAAATCGCTACTAAAACAACGATAGGTGCAACATATTCTTTGAAAGTATTGTTATTTTTCATTTTTCTTTGCACCTCCATATGTTAATTTGATGCACAGCTGATCAATCAGCGGCGTCATAATATTCATCAGTAAGATGGAGAAGGATACGCCTTCCGGATATGCACCCCAAAGTCTTACAACCATGGTGATGATACCGCAGCCAACGCCCATGATGACTTTACCCAGAGACATAATCGGGGAAGTCACATAATCAGTTGCCATGAAGAACGCACCCAGCATTACGCCGCCTGCGCAAACATGGAAAATTGCCATGTCCAGGGCACTTGCATCCACATCCCCTGAAAAGCTGTAGTACAGGAATGCGATAACAAATACAGTACCGATAAAGCATGCCGGAATAATTGGACTGATGACTTTTTTCCAAATCAGGAACAGCCCGCCAGCCAGCAGCGCCAATGCGGAAACTTCGCCCATAGAACCACCGATGAATCCGAGGAACATTTCAGCGTTGGACGGAAGATCGGCAGCACTGCCTTCCGCAAGCACGCCAAGCGGCGTTGCACTAGTTACTGCATCTGCTTCCGCCATTCTTGGAGTCGGCCATGTGGTCATTTCTGTTGCAAAGGAAATGAACAGCACAATTCTTGCTGTGATAGCAGGGTTTACGATGTTTCTGCCAATACCGCCGTAAAGCTGTTTTACGATGATAATTGCAACAAAGCATCCAATGATTGCCATCCAGTACGGGAAGTTTGAAGGCACGTTGAATGCAATCAGAACGCCCGTCAGAGCGGCAGATAAGTCTCCCGCAGTCTGTCTCTTTTTCATGGCTTTGTTGTAGAGCCATTCAAAGCCTACGCTGGCAACTACGCAAACCAGAGTTAACAGGATTACACGCATGCCAAATACGTAGATACTTACCAAAAACGAAGGCACTAAAGCAAGGATTACCATCAGCATGGTTTTGCTTGTATCCATCTTGCTCACTAAATGCGGTGCGGAGGATACTGCCAGATTATTATAGTATGTCTTATCCATTATTTAATTCCAGCCTCCTTTACAACGCCTTTTCCAAGCTTATTCATGAAGCCCAGAGGTCTTCTCGCAGGACATACATAGGAACAACTTCCGCATTCCATGCACTGCATTACCTGAAGATCTGAAAGTCTCTGTGCATCTCTGCGCTCGTAAGCTTCTGCTAAAGCAGTTGGCAGAAGATTGAACGGACATGCCTTATGGCATCTGCCGCAATTGATACAAGCGGTTTCCTCCGGAATATATGACTTTTCTTTGGAGAATGCCAAGATTGCATTGTTATTCTTCACGATTGGCATTTCGTCGGAGAAAATAGCTCTTCCCATCATCGGTCCGCCCATGATAATCTTCTTCGGCTCAGATTTATATCCGCCACAAAATTCGATTACATCGTGAATCTGTGTGCCGATTGGCGCGATGATATTTTTCGGCTGCGCTACTGCATCGCCGTCAATAGTCATTCTCTTGTTGATGAGAGGCACGCCAGTTCTGAAATACTGTCCGACAAAGGCAACAGATGTAACATTGGAAAGAATAATTCCAAGGTCAGCCGGCAGAACGCCCGCTTTCATTTCTTTGCCTGTAATTTCGTATACCAGTACACGTTCTGCACCCTTTGGATATCTGTCCTGAAGAGTGAAGGTGTGCATGTTGGAAAGCCCCTGCTCTGCAAACATCTGGTCGAGTTTTGCAATTGCATCAGGCTTGTTGGACTCAATACCTACATAAGCTTCGTCCAGATTCAGGTACTTCATGATCAGCTTCATACCGTCGATGATATCTTGCGTATCTTCTAACATACCTCTGTGGTCAGAAGTGATAAACGGTTCGCACTCTGCCGCATTCAGAATTAAAGTATGTACATCGTCAATATTCTTTGGATTGTACTTGATGTGAGTCGGGAAAGAGGCGCCGCCAAGACCTACAAGGCCGCTTGCTCTGACTGCTTTTACAAATCCTGCCAAATCATCTACTTCAGGAACTTTAATGTCCTCACTCATTTCTTGTTTTTTGTCAGTCTCAATTACAACTAACGTGTCATTACCGCCAACGGCCGAACGCTGGGTCTCGATACCCACTACGGTTCCGGACACGCTGGAATGGATAGGTGCACTTACGAAGGCATCCGTATCACCGATAAGTTGTCCCACCTTGACTGCATCTCCCTTGGCTACCAAGGGTTTACAAGGTGCGCCGATGTGCTGAGACATTGAAATCTTCACAATGTCAGGAATCGGCATAACTTCGGTTTCACAGCCGGCAGTGTTCTTATAGTGACCGGCGTCAATGCTGTGTAAATGCTTTGCATTTGCGCTCATAATTTGAAACCTTCCTTTCTAAAAATAGCTTCCTTATAATCATACATGGTACATTATACTACAACGTTTCGCAAAAATCATTACATTTTTACAAGAAAACCGCATTTCACAGAATTTTCCTACATGTTCTGGATAAATTATGTACGTAACAACATATGCGGCAAGGGATTGGTTCATTCCGCCAGATGGGGGGGGAGGCGTGATGCGGCGACCATTCTCATGGACCGACTTTATCAGCCGTCTTTATGAGTCGTCTATGGAGGAGGCTATACACACCATAAAAACACCCGCCTGCAAATGCACAAGGCGGGTTAAATGTACGTTAATAAATATATGATCGTTAAATTCCAATCTGCGACCAATCGATATCTGTTTCATCAATAAAGCCGCTCTGCTCCGCTTCCTTTAACGCTTCCGCTTCAGATGCAGTGAGCTTTGTATAGTCCGGATCCCACGCTAGAACCAGTTTCTTGATGAACTCAAGTACAAAGTTTTGTTCGCTTTCAGGTAAGCTCTCCATTAAACGAGCTGCCTCTATTGTTATATTAGACATAAATTACCTCAATCCAACTAATCCCCCTATTTTAAGTTCATTATACAATACTCTATTAAGAAAATCACTATAAATTTATGAATTTATTTTGTAATAAATAAATTCTTGAGACTCAAAACGAGATATTTACTTTACCGCACATCCGGCATGCAATATCTGGCAAAACCCAGTCTGCTTTCCTGCAAATATGTACGACTGATTGATACAAAACTTCCATCTATTAATAGGAAGTTACTTTTTTCTATGGCGCTGACTCTGCCCATGTTGACAATCATGCTGTTATGACAGCGGAGAAAATTTTGCGGTAGCGCTTCCATTTCTTCAAACTTTCCGTAAAAGCTGCAAAGCACCTGTCCGCCGGTTCCACGTACCAGCACCTGCCTTTTCTGTTTTTCAAAGTAATAAATTCTGCTGTAGGGAATCACAAAGCGACCGCTTTTATTTTCCAAATATAACAATCCGTAATGTTAATCATCTAAATTTTTCTTGTACTCCCTTCGCCAAACACTCACCTTTGCTATTTTCCAAAAAAAATAGAACTACAATAGTTTTCTGTAGTTCTTTACTCTATATTTCTTTAATAGTAAAAACAATCAGCTCCGCCTACCCCAAAATATCCATCATCTCGCATTTCAGTGCCCCGGACAGGCGAACGACAATTTCCGCCTGAGCCTTATTGATGTCCTTGCTTTTCCGCTCATAGGCACGAATGGTATTGATTGAAACACCGGACAACCCAGAAAGTTCTTCTTGCGTAAGGCCGCAATCTTTACGAACAATCTTCAGTTTACTGCCTGTCTGTGCAAAATGAGCATCCAGTACTTCATAAAATTTCCGTACATCGGTCTCGTGAAGTGTGCCGTAAAGCCCCCGCAGGGCATCGAAGGATACCGTCTCTAAAATATCCTTGAAGCTACGTCCCGAATACCACTGATAATGAGTCAGTGCCCAGCCAATCCAATACACATCAGATTTTTCATAGGTTTCAATAACGTCTGCGTCAATCTGCTTTCCCACAGTCCGTTCCATAACTTCTGAAAAAAGTTCTATGCCGCTTTTGCCCGCAATATATTTCGGATTTCCGCTTTCAATCTCTTCCGCAATTCCTGACTGAATAAACATATGGAGAAATTCGTCTCCTTTGTAACCAAACTCTATTACAGCGTCATGAAGCATATTTCCGACTGATTTCGCAGCCTTACTCAGATATGTGGCATTGTAAACGGGGGTCATCATTTTTCATATCCTCTCTAATAATATCAAGTATAAACAAATCTTCTCGAAGCATCGCAGGATTTTTCTTTCTCTGTTGATAATTCTGTCTCGCCAAGCTGTCTCTTTGAGCGCGCTTGTAATAGTATTTCCGATAGTCGGCAATTTCATATTGCACAAACTCAATTTTGCTAAATGCTGCAGGAGAAAGCAGCACAACCTGCTCGCCAAGAGTTCCCAGTTCCATAGCAACACCCAAATCTCGTACCGAAATGGTATTGTTAATAAAATCTTCCGCAAAAGAAAAATAAGAATCGTCTGCTCGATACCCCACCATGATATCAACACCCTTGGTATCGGGCAAAAAATACTCCAGCAGATACTCCCTCGCACTTCTTGCTATATTACTGTTGATATCAAACTTGCGGTTCTTCAAAAGAATTGCCAGCCAATTCAATATGTTAAAGTTCCCCTTTGTCAAATGCATCACTTGCATCTCATCAGTATGAAGGATGTACTGATTAGAATAACCGTCCCTTTTTATAGGGCATGCCCACTCCTTTGCCAGTTCCATATTCTCAGTGCAATAAAATCCCTGCCCATAATCATTGTATGACTTTCCAATGCCATACGTAGGAATTTCAACAATCTGCTGTGATCCATGATAAATCGTAATATCCTTACTCATAAACCTCTCCAATCTATAATACCACAGTATCAGTTTTCTTCATTGTAATACTGTGGCATCAGTTTGTCAAGCCCTCAGCCCCGCTAATTCCACTCCCACAAGAAAAAACCGCCGCCTAAAAACTTGCGTAGCTTCTTTCCAACCCTCTATTGACTTTCATCTTCCAGCCGTTTAGAACAAACTTATAAGTTTAAAACTTTAGAGTTTAATAGCAAAGAGAACTTCACATATTTTACTGCAGAGATTATGAACTTCAGAATTTAAATAAACAATATAGTAAAAACAATTTTGAATGTATCATAATTTATGGGCGTCGCCGTGTTGGCAAGACCGCATTGATTAACCAATTTTGCAAAGATAAACCGGCCATCTTTTTCTCCGCTCTCAATGCTTCTTCCCAGGAAAATTTAGAAGCTTTATCGAAAGCAATATATGAGAAACTTCTTTCGTTTTTGGTATTGTTGTACTGCAAAACATATCAGCCATCAGTGCGGGTCATATTGACCGTATTTACGATTCTGTAATCAGTAAATATTTTCTGATTACATGGGTCTTATTTTTAAGCCGGTGTGCCGTGAATATCTTTTTCTTTACGCGAAAGTCTTTGCCAAGGGTCTAAATATCATTACCCTATTTTCTCGAAGAGCGGATTCACCCAAGGGCTGCAAGACTTTGCAAAACAAGGTGAAGTTATGCTTGTCACACTACAGGACATGTATAAATAAAAAACAGTTCTATAATATCATGTTCTTATCTTTCTTCCCTCCATCGTTCAAAGGACAGATATCTGGTTCCCTGAAAAGTCAGTTCCCCTACGTCTCCCTCAGCCAACATGCCGTATTCTGGTCCATTTACGGATAACTCCATACGGTCTCCGCTTTCGACCTGAAATGTCACATAATACCTCGTAGATGAAGTAGTTACAGTCCCACAGGCTTCACCGCCTGTTGCATGATTATGACGAGAAATCGCCGTCCTCCTCGAAACCACTTTCGCAGGCACCGTCAACCTCGGCGACTGATTGTTCTTATTCCATGTACTGACACCCTTTACTGCCGTGACAATAAAGGTTCCAATTACGATTACAAACACGACTATAAACATAACTCCAAATGCACTAAATCCATCACCATAATACATTTTATATATCGCTCCTCTCTACTCCACAATCTTCACACCAGACGAACAATTTCTATCATTTTTATTATATCATAATCATCATATAAAACTCAATAGATGCTTTCGCATCAATAGTCAAGCATGGGAATTAGCCCGAAGTCTGCCAATCTCTTGTTGCTTATCGCTTTGTTCCCCTTCGTTATAGCCTGCCACCCTCCCTCCACGCACTATCTGCAACGTCTGCGCCGCCAACTTCGCACAAATTTTTTCAAATTCTTGCGACCGCTCCTTGTAATACGCCAACTCAAGGAAGTTATTTTAAGAAAGCGGCGGCGAACGCCAAATCAAGGGATTTTTTAATGAATGCACGCGCAAAACCCTGTTGATTTTGAAGGGTTGAGCCGTTCTCACTTCACTTCGCCGCAAGAATTCCATAATTTTTCCTTGAAATTGGCGGATTTGCCAGTGCTAACGCAAAAATTTCAAAAAAATCATGCCTAATTGGCGTTCAGTACTTAATCCCCCGTAGCACCCCACGGCACAGTACAGTACAGACACAAAAATCTCAGAAACGTTGACAAATTCAACACTAGCATATCCTCCTCAAAAAAACTGCTGCGCAAATTTCCTCACGCAGCAGTTTCTCTTTCTATTTCCTTTCCAGCTTTCCAAGCCCTTCCGCCCAGTAGCCCCAGCCTTCCGTAATCAGCTTCCGCCCTGCGAACATTGCGGCAAGAGACGGGTCCAGCGCCGGTGCGATCTCCACAACATCAAAAGCCATAATGTTCAGTCCACGGAACAGCTTTTCCAGCAGAGTCAGCGCCATACGGGAAGTCAGCCCACCAAACTGCGGCGTTCCTGTACCCGCAGCATAAGCCGGATCCAGTGCATCAATATCGAAAGTCAAATAAACCTGATTGAACTTTTTCATCTTTTCAATGCAGTCAGCAGCCACCGCTTCAATGCCCTCATGGTAGCAATCATAAGCGGTTTTCACCTGTATATTACCTTCCTTGTAAAGCTCAAACTCATCCGGCTCGATAGAACGGATTCCAATAAAGTACAAATTTTCCAGCGATTTTACGTGAGAAAGTTCCAGCGCTCTGCGCTCAGTGCTGCCATGAGAGAGCAAGTCGCCTTCCAGCGCCTCGCACAAATCCATATGTGCATCTATGTGAATAATACCAAATTCTTCATCGACTGCATCGTTAATGCCTCTCTCCACCGGAATGGTCACAGAATGGTCACCGCCAACCATGGTAAAGCGAACGCCTTTACGTACCAAATCCGCTACGTATTTCTGTACCTCTGCAAAGACTTCCTCTCTGTCGCTGCCCTCAAAGTCTCCACCGTCTACTACATTCAGAGTATCAAACCACGCAAGGCGCTCTGTGCATGGAGTAGAATGAAGGGTATTTGCGCGCAGCATCTGCGGCGCCTCTGCTGCGCCGCCACGATAACTAACGCCTCCGTCATATGGAATACCAAAAATTACCACATCGGCATTTTCCTCTTTCATTTCTGGCCGGTTCAGACCACACCATGAACTTTTATTCTTTGCAAATTCATTTTTTACTTGCATTATATTCACTCCTTTTCATTTACTGCCATACAATTTTAGCAATAACTGTGCCAGAACAGAAACCTTTTCATTTCAACTATTTTTCAACTACTCCGATGGTCTATGAAAAAAAATTTACAACAGAAAGGTAAAATTTTTTACCACACCCTGTTCAGCAGCGTCTGATAATCAATCTGTAGCTTTTCAATTTTATACTTCAGTGCCTGTCTGGTAATCTGCAGGCTTGTAGCCGCCTGATTCAAAGAGGAAGCATTCCTTAAAGTTTTTTCCAGAATTTCTTTTTCATAACGGTTCATCATTTCTGCCAGACTGCCGGAAGGCTCCGCACTGCCGCTTTCGCCCAGCATGCCGCTTCCCGAAATCAAATAATCCGGCAAATCGGTCAGTCCGATGACATCGCCTTCGACCAGATTAAATGCGGACTCCATCACATTCCTAAGTTCCCGCACATTGCCCGGCCAGCTGTAATCCTGCAGCACCTTTTCTGCAAAAGGACTAACTTCCTTCACAGACTTTCCCATCTGCTTATTATACTGCCCAATAAAATGAGAACTCAGCAGCGAGACATCTTCCCTTCGTTTGCGAAGCGGCGGCACCAAAAGCTGCACCACACTGAGACGATAAAATAAATCCTGCCGCATTTTTCCATTGCTGATTGCCTCCTTCGGACTAACGTTCATGGCAGAAATCAGTCGTGTGTCTACCTCCGTGTAAGATTCCGCACCTACTTTCATATATCGCTGTTCTTCTACCGCCTTCAAAAGTTTCGCCTGCAATTCAAGACTCATGGAATTAACCTCATCCAGAAACAAGGTACCGCCATCGGCAAGCTCGAAGAGCCCTTTCTTGTTTTCCGCACCGGTAAAGCTACCCTTTACGGTTCCAAAAAGCGTACTTTCGATGAGTGCATCGGGAACAGCCGCGCAGTTAAGGGAAATAAACGGTCTCTTTTTCCGCCTTCCATGACTGTGAATTGCCTCGACAATGAGTTCTTTTCCCGTTCCTGACTCTCCAATCACCATGACCGGCGAATCGTTTTTCGCGATTTTCAAAAGCTTTTCCTTCATATATTCCATATCCGGATTCTGCGTCACGATATCATCCGCCGTATAGAGTTTCCTTTTCTTTGAAATATCGTCCGTATCGTCAGGCAACTCTACAGAAAGGTCAATGCTGCCGATCAGTTCACCGTTATTTTCTATGGGGAATGTGCTGGTCATCGTAGTGTGACGTCTGCCGGACGGCTCCGTCAGGGTCTGTTTCTGATTCAGTACCGGAAGTCCCGTCGCCATGACCTTTGCATGGGTGCTGTTGCCCTCATTCAGTTCAGGATATACCGCAAAAAGATTTTTACCTAAAATATCATCGGTGCGCAGATACTCTTTGTCCTCAGTCACCATCGCAGAGTATTCGATGATATTTTCTTTATTTACAATCAAAATCGCATCAATTCTGCCGTAAAGATTGGCAAATTTTTCCAAACTGTTAATCTGCATAGCTGCTCCACTCCTACTGAATTTTCAAAAATTCAAAGTTTCCCATTCTGTTTCCGATCAGTGTAACCTTTGTCATCCGTTACTCCTTTCCTACTGTGACTCTGCCCAAATCATCTATACCGATTACCTTTTCGCCTGCCTCTCGCAGCGCTTTTACATAGTCTATTACCGATTTGTCCATCACTTCCCCCGGACAAAGAATCGGAATCCCCGGCGGATATGGAATCACTGACGATGCACACACCCTACCCGCCGCCATTTCCAGCGCAATTCGCTCCTTCTCCTTGGGTACTGGACGCTGCGCAAGGTTCTGAAAATCCCACGCTCCGTTTACATCACGCGCCGCCTGTTCACATGCCCTTTCCGGCACCAAAGAATGCGCTGTAGCAATTTTCCGAAGAGCATCAAGCAGTCGCTCATAGTCACATCGCCTATTTCCGATTCCAGTCATGCACATCACAATATTACCAGTAACCAGTTCTGCAAAAATCCCCTGCTCCATGAGCAGTTCCTCAAGTTCCAATCCGGAAATTCCGTAGGCACGCATGTCCAGATTTATCTTTGTATCGTCAAGCAGCGGATGCCGCATGATCCGCAGCCCATTAATGTCGGCAGCCCTTCCATAAAAATACTGTAAATCCTCTTTCCACTGACGAATCAATGTTTCACCTCTCCTTTCGAGAAGGTCAGCATTAATATCCAGCGACGCCATTAAAAGATAGGACGGGCTGGTGCTTTCAATAAGCTGCAGCTTATCCTCAAAATCATACTTGTCAATTCGGTCTGAGCAAAGGTTTGCCACAGCACTCTGGGTAAAAGACGTCAGCGTCTTATGGGTACTGTTAATCACGATGTCTGCCCCCAGATTTTCTGCCGCTTTTTTCGTACCGGCAAAAGCATCGAAGAACTTCAAATGCGCACCATGTGCCTGATCGACAATCAGAATCTTTCCCGCACGATGTACAACTTCGGCGATGGCAGCTATATCACTGCAGATCCCATAATAATTAGGACTCGGCAAAAGCACTGCGCTGCTGTCAGGATGCTGTACCAAACACCTTTCGATCTCCTCCGGGGTAATCTCTCCGGAAATCTCATATTCTTCTATCAATTCAGGATGCGCATAGACCGGCTGCCCACCTGCCATCATCAAACCGTTAAATACCGATTTATGACAGTTTCTTGCCATGATCAGCTTGCCATCCCTTGGTACCACAGTCATAATAGCCGCAATCAGCCCTGCGCTGCTGCCGTTGATAAGCAGATAACTTTCTTTAGAAGCATACATCGTCTTATACCGATTCATCGTTTCCGCTATAATACTCTCCGCCTGAAACAGATTGTCTGCCCCTGGTATTTCTGTAATATCCCAGTCCATAAAATGGTCAAGAAATTCCCCATACCCATTTTCCCTATAAATTGCCGCACCTTTGTGCCCCGGCATGTGAAAAGACACTGGCTCCGTCTGCCCATGTGCCTGCAAAAAATCTGCGATGCTCTGTTTCCTGTCCATGTTCATCTCCGTATGTTTGGTTTATTTTCATTTTGGTTTATTTTCACTATTTGATTTCATTTTATCATTGCCCGCACCGCTTGGCAAGAACCAACCCCTGCGAAGACACAGCAAAGGCATGAAACATCCCCATTAAAGCGACGCGGTCTTCTAAGAAACATTTTTCTACGACAAGCACAAACAATATCCGTGCCGATGCAAGCAGATATTTCAATCCGCCAACTTGAGAGGATTTTTTTGCAAGTATTGCGCCCTTCCCTCAAAAAACGCCAACGCAAGAAAAGAAAAATAAAGACGTAAAGTTGGCGTATGCAACTTATAACCTGTTCTTTCATGGGTTTGTCGCGTCTGCAATGGTATCAAGTCATTTTCAATTCCCAGCTGCTCCAAGGCTCTTCCCGCAAGGTCATCATACCAACTTTTGTTGCTGCTATAATTTTTGTCTTCTCCATGTTCAACCCATCTCTTTTGTGCTATACTTATTTTATCTGCAACACGCCCACCAAGACAGAAAGGAAATCCCATGGCATACTACAAACCCATTACCTGTAAATCTGCAATGAACCGGATTAACAGCAGATATCTGCCCTTTCATTGGGACCTGAATATTTACCGCGGATGTGCGCACCGCTGCCGATACTGTTATGCCCTATACACCCATGACTATATGGAGGACAATCGTTTTTTTGACACCATTTATATCAAACAAAATGTAGCAGACCGCCTTGCTGCAGAGCTTGCAAAGCCCCAGTGGAAGCGCGAAGTAGTCAACATCGGCGGAATTACTGACAGCTATCAGCCGATTGAAGCTGATATGCAGCTTATGCCCGAAATCCTGAAACTCTTAATCCAGCACAAAACTCCCTGCATCATCTCCACTAAATCAGATTTGATCTTGCGTGACTTTGATCTGCTGGAGCAGCTTTCCCGTATCACCTATGTCAACGTAGCAGCAACCATCACCACGACTGATGAACAGCTTCGTAAAAAACTGGAACCGGGCGGTGTGTCCTCTGTCCGCCGTTTTGCAATGCTCAAAGCTTTTGCACCCACAAAGGTTCATACCGGTCTTCATACCATGCCCATCATTCCGCTCCTTAGCGACAGTGATGAAAATCTGGAAAGTCTTTTTGCAGGCGGCGCAGACGCAAAGGTGGACTACGTCCTGCCTGGTCTTTTGAATCTCAAAGGAAAAACCAGAGACCATTTCCTCGAATTTTTTCACACGGAGTTTCCCGAAAAAATGGACGCATTTTTGACCTTTTACGGCAGAGGCGGCTTAGATAAGGCATACAAAAAGAGCTTTTATCAAAAGCTCTCAAAAATCAATGCAAAGTATGGTCTGACCATGGGACACCGTCTGCCCCAAAGCCTCCTGCAGCCTGTCGATGACGGCCAGCAGCTGTCACTGTTTTAGGTACGTCAAACCCTTCAACTTATCAATCATTTGCTTTACAACGTCTTTACAATTTTAACGCGATTCTCCCACCAGTACTTCTGCCTCCACGGTAATCTCCCTAATGCCGCTTACGTCCAGTCTACTCTTGTCCACATCGAAGAGTAGCGGTGTCATTCGCACAAGGTCTGCAAGGTGTTCCTTTCCAATGTCCAAAGTTTTGCTGACAAGCGTTCTGCCTATCATCGCAAAATTTTTTTCAAAATAATCCAGTACTTCCTCATTGGAATAGGATTTATTTCGAAGAAGCGGTGCTGCCGCCTTGCGCAGCTGCGACATATGAGAAGCACCTGGCACGACCTTCACCAGCACACCGCCCGGTTTCAAAATCCGCACAAACTCTTTGTAGTTAGCCGGTGTAAAAACATCCAAAATACAGTCCACACTCTGGTCCTTCATCGGGATATTGGTGATATCAGCTACCATCCATTTTACAGGCTGCGGACTTCTTGCCGCCTGCTTGATTGCCTCTGTTGAAATATCAAATGCCAGAATCTGCCCACTGCTCCCTAGCCTTTCAGAAAGCTGCGCGGCATAATATCCTTCTCCGCAGCCAGCATCCAGCACGACAAAATTTTCATCCTCCGTCTGCTTCTGCGCCGCCCTTTCCTGCACCAGGCGTTCCACTGTTCCCACAACTTCTTCCATAATATGGCTGTAATATCCTGCTTGTAAAAACCGATAGCGACTGGCAAAAAACTCCTTATCATAGCCTTTTAACACTTTATTTTCCTGCAAAAGGTTCACATAGCCCTTTGCCGAAATATCAAAACGGTGCTCTTTCTTGCATACCAAACCACCCCCATGAAAGCGGATTTTCTTTCCGCATCTGGGACACTGGAATAGGCTTTTCACTTCGTAAAACTTATCAATCTTTTCCATTATGACACTCCCTTTGTCATGCAGACGAATTACATATTTTCGAACTTTTCATCGAAAATATGCACATTTTCTATAAGTGCCGTGCATATTTTCGTTAAAATCAACGAATTTATGCATAAATGACGCCAAAACATCTTCATAAATCCTTTACAATTCAGATAAACATGCATATTTTCAAAGCTTTTCCTCAAAATATGCACACTTATCACTTTAATCATGCATATTTTAGAAAAAAATCAAGAAATTATGCACATCGACCAATACAGCCACTCTCATCGCCAGTGACCTGCCAGGTCATTACATCAGTGGGCTCAGCATTCGCAGTACCGCGTCGTAGAGAAGTCCCCAAAAGCTGCGCTTGCAATCCTCATGATGAATCTCGCGTGACACCCTAAAGGTCTCCAAACAGTCCTTCTTCACGTCCAGCACGGCCTGACAGCCTGCCAGAAGCGTGCCGCACTCAAAATGAAGAAACAGGCTTCGGTAATCCATATTAATCGTTCCCACCACAGCGACTTTATCATCACTGACAAAGCTCTTCGCATGGATAAAGCCCGGCGTGTACTGATAAATTTTGACACCTGCTTTGATGAGCGGCTCATAGTAAGATCGAGTCAGCCGGAATACAATTTTCTTGTCAGGAATAGCTGGCGTTACAATCCTCACATCGATACCCCGCTTTGCCGCAAGCACCAGCGCTGTCTTCATTTCATTGTCGATAATCAAATATGGCGTGAAAATATACACATAATCTTCCGCTTGATTGAGAATTTCCAGGTAGACATTTTCCCCTACTGGTTCGTCATCCAGCGGCGAGTCTCCGTAAGGCTGCACGATACCCTCCCCGCCAAAAGGTGCCGGATGCCCGGCGTGAGGTCTGAACCTGCTATAATCCTCTTCCGTAGGCAAAAATGCGTTCCACATGTTGAGGAACATCACTGTAAAATTCCATACAGCATGTCCCGCAAGCCGAATTCCGGAATCTTTCCAGTGTCCAAAACGCTCAATTTTATTGATATATTCATCAGCAATATTGTAGCCGCCGGAATAAGCCACCTGCCCGTCAATGACGGTAATCTTTCGGTGGTCTCGGTTGTTGTATACCAGCGACAGGAACGGTCTCATTGTATTGAAACTAAGTACCTTAATTCCTGCCAGGCGCAATTTTTTCTCAAAACCCTTCGGGAGCAAATTCATGCTGCCTACATCATCGTAAATCAGGCGCACGTCTATCCCGGCAGCAGCTTTTTCTTTAAGGATTTCAAAAATGCCATCCCACATTTCGCCTCGTGAAATGATAAAATATTCCATAAAGATAAACTTCTGTGCACTGCGCAGGTCGAAAAGCATATCCTCGTAAACGTCATCACCTAAGGCATAATATTTGCTCTGCGTTCCTTTCCATGCCGGAAAGCCGCCTTTTGCAGCTATGTAATCCACTGTATCCAAAAGTCTGCCGGGTGCCAGATCCGTCAAATCGTCCTCTGGCTGCAAATCCTTTCTGTGCAGCTCCTCCTGCGGATTAATTCTCCATTTTAGCCATCTGGCAGGTCGCTTATTTCCAAAAAACGCATACATCGCCGCACCCAGCACAGGCAGCAGACATATTAGGAGAATCCATGCCGTCTTATATGCTGGATTATCATCTCTCCAGGTAATGAACAGTGCCATCAAAATCGAAGCAACACTAAATCCCAAAGAAACCCAGGTGCTGTACTCCGTCAGCGCCATCAGCGCTATGCCAAACCAGACTAGCTGTATCAGAATCAAAAATCCGGTAATCGTCATTCGATTCACTATTTTGCCAAAAATCTTTCCGGCAGTCGTTTTCATTGCTAAATTCCCTTTCCCAATTACTACATCATTTCCTAGAAAAAGCGGGCGATAACCGCCCGCCAAAATCGCTTTATCTCTAAGCTCGTTTCACTTTTACAGGTTCAGACCCTGACAAACATTGTTCAGAAAATCCTGCACGTTGGTTACAATGCCCTTTGCTGCAAGACTTCCTCGATCTCCCAGCTTATTTGCTGCAAATTCAGAAGTATCTACCATATAAAAATATACTGGTCTGATCGTTCCATCTGCAAGCACTCTGTAGGTAGGCGTCATGTTACCTGTAGCAATGGTGTGCAGAACTGTCGCCATGCCGATTACTGTAGTCGCTTTTCTGACATGGGATCGAATCGTATCCTGCCCTACATAAGTATGTTCATATACTTCCGGCAGCGGTCCGTCATCACGGATAGAACCGTTCAAAACAAACGGAACATCGTTCTTTACACAGGAATAAATAATTCCGTTTTTAATGCCTTCTTTTTCAATAAAAGCCGGGATAGAACCGTGGGTGTTGATACAGTTGATTGTATCCAGGTGATTATAATGTCCATTGACATACGGCGCCTGGGTTTTAATATCAGTACCCAGAGCAGTTCCAAGGTAAGCACCTTCAAGGTCGTGAGTTGCCAGTGCATTTCCTGCCAGAATCGCCTGCACATAGCCAGACTCGATGAGTTTTTCATAGCACTCTCTGGCTTTCGCATCAAAGGAGCAGGCAGGACCCAGCACCCAAACGATATAGCCATTATGTGCTTTTTCATATTTTAAAAGTTCCACAAGCTGTTCATAGTCATAGCTGAAACCCGTCTCCCTGCTTCTGCTCTGGCGGAATGCAAAGGTCTGGGCTCTGCCCGCTTCTTCTCTTTCAAAACAGTCAGCGTGAACATAAATGCCCTCTTCACAGTCCTCACTGCGCCCTACAACAACCTGGTCTCCCTGCTTCAGGTTTCTAAATTCTCTTACAAAAATTTGACCATTTTCAAAGACCGGCACGCTGTCCATACGGCTGTCCTCTGCCAAATACCAGTTACCACCGACCTTAAAATATTCCGGGTAAATAGATGTAGCATGAAATCCCGCCGGTGCGGCTTTATCCACAGGCGCTGCCACCAGTTTGGCATTAGGTGCGTTTACGAACTTTTCTTGGGAAAAATCCGGTTCAATATATTTGGGTAGTTTAAACATCTTTATCTCTTTTCTTCCTTATTTTGTGATTTTCTCTGCACCGCCCATATACTTTCTGAGCGCTTCCGGAATCACTACGCTGCCGTCAGCCTGCTGATAGTTTTCCAAAATTGCAGCTACAGTTCTACCTACTGCAAGACCGGAGCCGTTGAGAGTGTGCACAAATTCAGGCTTTCCTTTTTCTCTTCTGAAACGAATCCCTGCTCTTCTAGCCTGGAAATCCTCAAAGTTACTACAGGAAGAAATCTCTACATATCTACCGTAGCTTGGCATCCAGACTTCAATATCGTAAGTCATGGCGCTGGAGAAGCCCAAATCACCGGAGCTGAGTCTCACCACTCTATATGGAATGTTAAGGATTTTCAGCACCTCCTCTGCATCAGCAGTGAGTTTTTCCAGTTCATCATAGGAAGTTTCCGGGTCTACGAATTTTACCAGCTCCACCTTGTTAAACTGGTGCTGTCTGATAAGACCTCTGGTATCTCTTCCCGCAGAGCCTGCTTCTGCTCTAAAACAAGGAGTATACGCAGTATAGTAGACCGGCAGTTCCTTTTCGTCCATGATTTCGCCGCCCCGGAGATTGGTTACAGGAACCTCAGCAGTTGGAATCAAGAAAAAGTCTTTCTGCGGAATGTAGAACATATCTTCTTCAAATTTCGGCAGCTGACCTGTTCCAGTCATTGCAGCTCTGTTCACCATAAACGGCGGCAGAATTTCGGTGTAATCTTGGTCGATGGTGTGCAGATCCAGCATAAAATTGATCACTGCTCGCTCCAGTCTTGCCCCAAGTCCCTTATATACTGTAAATCTAGCGCCGGAAATTTTTGCAGCTCTCTCAAAGTCCAGAATGTCCAGATCTTCACCTACATCCCAGTGGGCTTTTGGTTCAAAATCGAAGGTTGTCGGCTCGCCAAACTTTCTAACCTCTACATTATCACTGTCGTCTTCGCCAAACTGTACGTCTTTGTACGGTGTATTCGGAATGCTGAGCAGCGCATTTTTCAGTTCTTCTTCCAAGACAGAAAGCTGTCCGTCCAGTTCCTTGATCTTACCGGACAGTTCCTTCATCTCTGCCATGATCGCAGTAGTATCTTCTCCTGCTTTTTTCAGCTTTGGAATTTCTCTGGAAACGGTATTCTGCTTATTTTTCATCGCTTCCACTTCTGCCAAAAGCTCTCTTCTCTGCTCATCGAGTTTCTTTACGTTATCAATACCGAAGTCTCCTTTGCCTCTAAACTCTACTCTGGCTTTTACGCCTTCAAAATCTTCTCTGATTCGTTTAATATCTAACATGGTTACACTCCTTTTACCATTTACTATAGCAAATTTTTCTTATATCTAATATACAGGCTGCTCAGCAGGTTTACTTTCTGCTGAATTTCCAGCTGTAAATCTGATGCCAGATCGTAGTCACCCTCGTCCAGCGCATTCTTTGCTCTTGTCAGCAGACACTTTTCTGTGATAGTGTCCTTGGCGATCTCATGTCTGATCCGATCAATTTCAATCCAGTTTTTGATATCATAATCGGAAAAATCGTCAAGATTATGTACCTGCTTGCAGCTCCTGATAAAATTCATCGTATCCGGAATAATTCGGTCATGCAGCTCTGTTTTCCACTGTGACAAGGTCTGCTCACGGTAAGACTCCAGAACAATGTCCGGCATGACATTTCCTTCCTTAAACACTGCCAGTCTTTCCGGGTGTTCATCAAATGCACGAAGGTTTTCCCAAACCGTTGCAGGCGCATGACCAAAGAGGTGGTCACGTTCTTCCTCTGTAAAATCTTCAAACACGTTATACTCACTGCGATATTCCCGCTCTGTTTCCAGATAAAAATCATCCTGCCCGTGTTTTTTGGAGATGGAAGCCTCCAGCTCTTTTGGCGTTTTTCCTGCAGCAAGAACCGCATGCACACCATCTAAGATTGCCATATAGGAAGCTGCAATCACCAGATAGGTGTTGCTCTTCGGATTTGGCGCACGAAGCTCAAATCGAGTTGCCATCGGATTTTTCGGGTCTCTGATTAAACCCACCAAAACGGTTCTGTTTCTGGATGGCTCTGTCACAGCTCTGCCCAGGGAGGTAACGATACAAACCGGCGCTTCGTAGCCTGGCTTCAGACGGTTAAGGGAGTCATTTGATGAACTTACGAAAGGATTGATTACCTCATAGTTCTTCAAAATTCCCATCAGCGCGCCGTAACCCAGTGGATTCATAAAATCCTTACTGAAATCTGCCGGCGCAAACATGCTGACCATCTTACCATTTTTCAGCTTGGCTGCAAGACCCAGATGGGTATGCTCACCACTTCCCGCAACGCCCTCAAAAGGCTTCGCCATAAAGGTTACATCAAGACCGTGTTTAGTAAAGATGTCTCTCACCACGTACTTCACCTGATTCTCATTGTCTGCAGCCTGCATTGCATCTGCATACTTCCAGTCGATTTCAAGCTGCTCCATGACGTGGTCGTAATGCCCGCTGTGACCCATTTTTGCCTTGACGCCGCCGACTTCCTTGTGTCCCATCTCTACTTCAAAGCCATATTTATCTAATAGCATCAGCGTCTCTTCCAGGGCGGTTCTCACCTCTCCGTAAGTACGCTTCCAATACTGTTCTTTCAAAACCTGCGCTGTAAACAGCTGCTCTCTATCCCCTTTGTCATCTGGGGTTTTTACCCAAAATTCCAGTTCAGTGGCACTGGTCAGCACCAAATCTTCAATGTCATCTACACTGTCAATGCCATTGATATACTCAAATACGTAAGGATATGCCGCAAGTTCTTCCATCAGCTTTTTCTTAAAGTGATTGAGCGCATCGCGAAGCACAACTCTGGATCCAACCTCAAAATTGTCGTTGTGTACCAAAAAGGATGGAATTCTAAGAGTTCCGATAGGGAGTCCTGTGCGGTATCCTAAGTGACTAAAATTATAATCCACATACCAGTTCACAGAAAGATCCGGAATGATATCAATCTTTGCATTATTGAGCACTGCAATACCCGGAAGTGCTACACTGGATCCATCAGTCTGCACACCGCCTGCCAGCATCTTATCTATGTCTTCAAGGAACAAATTTACGGGGATCTTTTCGTCGGTATCGTGGCCGCCGATATCAATTCCCACCAGGGAAACGAATTGGACTTCCGGATGTTCCTTTAATATCTTTGTAATTTCCTGCGCTGAATGGTTTGCTGCAGGAATCGTAAACAGCATTTTATCTAAATCGTAGTCCAGCATATCGTCCTCCTTTATAAGCCAGATTATCTAAAAAATTATATAGAATAACAGGTTATGGGACATCCGCGCGCGAATGCCCCAATCTCCCAAATTCACTCTTAATTATGCTAACTTGTTCAAAGCTTCTTCCAGAGACTTCATATACTCCCCATACTTTGCCCAGTCTCCATTTTTCAGCGCATTCTGCGCTTTATCATAGCTTTCAGATGCCTGTTTAATCCAGTCAGCTGTAGTTTTTTCGGAGCTGCTCTGACCTCCATTCTGGTTGTCATCGCCATTGTTATCCACAGGTGCCTTTGTACCGGTTCCCTCTCCAAACAATGCTTCCAAAGCTTCCGCTAAGGTTTCCTCGTAAGCAATCTTGTCATCATAAGCAACAATAACACGTTTTACTTCCGGAATTGCGGAGTTTTCAGCCTCCAGATAAACCGGCTCCAGATAAAGCAGTGAAGACTCAATCGGAATGACGAAGAGGTTTCCTCTCTTATATGTCGTGCCTCTGGAACTCCACAGCGTAAAGTCACTGGAAATTTCAGGATTCTGGTTAATCTGCGCTTCAATCTGCATCGGACCGTATACAGTCTTGCTCTTCGGGAAGCTGTACAGCACCAGTTCACCGTAATGTTCGCCATCGTTTCTTGCCACCATCAAAGCAGTCATGTTCTGCTTTGACTTCGGCGTGAATGGCAGAGAGTTAAAGAACTCAGCGCTGTTCTCGCCCGGCAGTTTTGCGATATAGTAATTCGGCGACATCTTCTGCTGATCCTGTCCATAGATTTCATCAGCGATATCCCAAACGTCTTCATTCTGGTAGAATACCTTTACGTCTTCCATGTGGTAACGGCTGTATACGCCTGCCTGAATAGCAAAGAGTGTATTCGGATATCTGATATGAGCTACCAGGCTTTCCGGCATTTCATTCAAATCCTTAAACAGCGCCGGATAAATCTTCTGGAACGTCTTTGCAATCGGATCGGTGTCATCTACAATGTAGAAGTTTACATCGCCGTTATATGCGTCGATGACTACTTTTACAGAATTTCTGATATAGTTGATATCTCCATTCTTACCAGAATATGGCTCAGAATACGGATAGTAGGAGCTGGTAGTGTAAGCATCCAGCATCCAGTAAACCTTGCCGTCCGCAATCACTGCATACGGATCTTCCTCGTAACTCAGATACGGCATGATTTTCCGTACGCGATCCATCACGTTTCTGTTGATGATGATTCTGGAATCACTCTTAATATTGGAAGAAACCAAAAGTTTCATGCTCTGCTCCTTGATGGCAAACATCACACGGTTGAGCATATTCAGCTTGATGCCGGCTTCTCCCTCGTACTTGTTGTACTGGTTGGCGCTTCCGTCAGGATAGTCAAATTCTTCTTCACTGGTGTTGACCAGAATGTAATCGTTGGTCATTTCGCCGAAATAGATTTCAGGGCGATCCACAGAGATTTCCTCGATAGAGGACTGCGGCGGAATATTCTTAATCAGAACATCCGGCTGACCGCTCTGGGTCACCGCGTCTACTCTGGACAGCGCGATACCGTAACCGTGGGTGTATTTCAAGTGTCTGTTGAGCCAAGTATCCTGAATCTTTTCTTTGTCAATTTCTCTAGTGGACAGATAGGTCTGGGTATATTCCCCGTTTACCATATATCTGTCTACGTCAACATCGTTGAATTTGTAGTACTGTCTGATACTCTGCGTCTGATTATAGAAAGTGTTTACAGGTTCATAGTCGTTAATACGAATATTTTCAATAGTTTCAGAGTTTCCTGCAATATCCTCGCTGGTCAGAGAATTGTCTGCATCGAATGATTTTACGGAAACATTGTCAAGCTGGTAAGCATACTGAGTATACTCAATATTTCTTTCCAGATATTTGGATTCCTTGTTAATCTCGTCCGGCGACACAATGAAGTTCTGCACCAGATAGCTTGCTCCGGTTCCCAGCGCACCAATCAGAATCATAATCACTGGAATCGTGAAAATTTTTCTGAACTGCTTCTTTTTGATGTGAATGATTACAGTAATTGCACCCAGCACCGCTAGTACGCAAAGAGCTCTGTAGACCCAAAGGGTAATATTTACATCGGTAAATCCAGCGCCGTATACTGCACCTGTATGGGTGTGGAGCAAGTCGAACTGCTTCAGGAAGAAGTTGATTCCAACCATCAGGAAGAATACTACGCCCAAGAAGGTCAGCTGACCGGAGGCAATGTGCAGAAGTTGCTTAAAATTGTTGTCGTCAAACTGTTTCTTTGGTTTTGCCGCTCTCGGCTGTGCCTTCTTTCCGGTAAAAGCTTCAAAAACTTTGTCAAACGGACTGTTGCCGCCCATGCCGGAGAATGGGTTGTCTCCGCCGTCATAGCGTTCTTCACTGTCAAATTCAGGCTCCTGTTGCGGAGTCTCCTCTTCCTTAAACATATCCGGCGTATGCACGGACAGCAGGATAGAGTAGTAAATCACGGTAACTACAATAATCAGAAGCACCATGCCGATAAACATTTCGTTGAGCTGTTTTAAGAAATTCAGCTGGAAAATATAGAACGAAATGTCAATATGGAATAACGGGTCTTTGATATCGAACCCCGTTGCGTTAGCAAACTGCAAAATCTCAAACCACAAACTGCTTACTGCATAGAATGCGGAGAACAGCCCGAACGCCGCCGAGATCAGTGTCGTATAACGTCCCAGCTTCTTCATATCAGTTGCTTCGTGAGATGCAATCTTATTAAAATAGCCTTTTTTCAGCATTCTCAGATAGAAATTCATGATTAGTGTTAAAATCACAAAAATCGGAATACCCACTTCGAGTTCGGTCGTCAGTTGTTTCAGGAATACACTCACATATCCCATTTCTTTAAACCACAGCCAGTCCGTAATAAAGTTTATCAGTAATAAGAATAAGGCTAAAATAATTACGATAAACATGATGATTACGCTAAGCCGTCGCTGCCCTTTTGCGCTTTTCTTGTTCAAAATTAGTCCTCCTAAATTGTTTTGATTTCTACAATCTGCATAGTCTTATTGACCGGCTCCATGTAGACAATCTGCTTTTCTGTAAATTCTTCGCTTGTACTGCTGTCAACTTTGACTACAGAAACATAAACGTAAAATCCCGCTCCACCGGCACGGATATCTCCAATAGCCAGCTTATTGATTCCGTATGAAACATCTTCGCTTTCGTTCAGCTCCTGTATCTCAGAATAAAGTGCAGAAGTCTCATCTACAAAATCCAAAACGTCTTCGTTCTTTCCATTTATTTTGTCTACCCAAGCGGAGTAGAACTGGACTACTGTGCCTATGATTTCACCTCCATAGGTTACAGAATTTCCTTCATCATCTGTGTACCATGGCTTATCGGCAAAGGTATACGCATTGCTGAAGCCCTCAAAACCATAGTCGTTCCCATCTTCAAACAACAAATTCTGGTCCTCTTCGCAAACTGCAATATTAGTCCCCAGCCCTTTCTTCGCTTCGATAAGCTGTGCAATTTCACTAGCCGTTGGTACCGGTTCTTGCGGCGGCTCCTCTTCCTGGGTTTCTCCCGCAAAAATACCAAGAATCTGGTGATAGCCGTTGTCAATCATCTTGCCAGCTGCCGAGTCCGGTGCAAAATGCAGAACTCCTATCGCTATCAAATCCAGTACGATAAAAATGCAAAGGAAAATTCCAATTACTTTTAGGACCTTTCCTTTCTTTTTTGGCGCTTCCGCAGCAGCATCATCGTCGTCATCAGCGCCAAAGACATCGTAAAAAGTAAGCCTTGATCGGTCTTCTTCTGCTTTCTTTTCCGCAGTCCTGCTGGGGGGAAGCTGCGATGCAGCGTCACCTTCTTCCTGCGCAAGTTCTTCCAGGGTCGGCACTTCATCGGTGTGAAATGTCTCTGCCTCTGCAAAGCCCGTCTCAACCTCCGGCTGCGGTACTACCTGCGGCTGATCAAGTTCAAGATATCCTTCCGGCGTGCTCGCCAGCTCAACTCCAATGTAGGAATCCTCCTGAGACTGATCCTCTATAGGGAAGACTTCCGTTCCCTCCTGCTCAGTCTCGGCTTCCGGTTCCACAGAATCGCTCTCCCACCACAATTCCTCTTTTGATTCTTCTATTTTTTCGGTAACTGCTTCGGTAAACGCTTTGTCGCCAGGCAGTGTCCAGTCAAATTCCTCATGTCTGCTTTCTTGGGTAGTTTTCGACTGCTCTTCACGTGCCGTCTCTGCCTCCTGCTCTGCGATAAAGCTGGGAACAAAATCCTGCCCACTCTGAATCCGCTCATATTCCTGATCTAAAAGCGCCTGAAAAGCTGCATTCTTTTGATTGAAAGTATAGAACTTATCTATTCCGTCTGCCTTGCCCGCGCCTCTGTCCATTACACGGGTCGGCTCCTGTGCTTCAAAGGTGCCCATCTCCGCAAACAGCCGCTCCGGTTCAACGGCTTCATCACCTGTGGTTTTGACAGATTCCGGCTCTGCTGTTTCTTCAGACTCTTTTTCCGGCGCTTCTGCCGCTTCCTCTGCTGCTTCCGCCCGCTGCTGACTCTGCGCAAGTTCTCTAGCAAAAAGATTGCGCTGTTTTTCTTCTAATACTGAATCCCAGTTGAAGTCGATATCCTCGGTCTTTTTATTGTCTGTCGGGTACCCATCCAGATCCCAGTCAAAGCGTTCTGGTGCAACACTTCTCCTGATCATCACTTCTTCTGTTTTCGCTGCCTGTGCATCGGTCTGCTTAAAGGCAGGCACGAACGCATCTTCGCCTTCTTCGACTCTGGTGCCGCACTTGCTGCAGAACTTGTCGTCAGTGCCCAGCAGTTTTCCACATTCTTTACAATACATCGCTGCCTCCTACCAAACTCTATTCTTTATTCTTTGATTTGTTCTTCTAATTCTTCTATGGTGTACGTTTTTCCTTTTTTTGAAACACAGCAATCTCTACTAAAATACTTCTTAGGTGCCTGTTGCTCGTCCAAAGTTGCAGCCGTCTCAGCCATCTCTGCTGCTTCCGCTGCCCTGGTCAAAATCTGCTCTGTCGAAGGTGCTTTCTCTGTCAGAGAAATTGCCTCGCAGGTGCCTTTGTCTGCTGTTCTGTTATCTATGTATATGACTTCGGATTTCTTTTCTTTCAGACTGCTGACCGCCGCGCTGATCTCGCTGACCGTATCATTGAGTTCGGAAAGCAGCTGTCGTTTCTTCTTTGCATGCAGCGTCGCCCGCATCAGCAGCACTGCGGCAAGCACGGCCAAACCCAGCACCATCAAAATCTCGATTGTCACTTGATGATTCATCATAAAATTCCCGAATTTTCCGATTGCATTCATCGCTTCTCCTCCTGATAGACTTCATAATATTATACACTAAAATTCCAGCGATAGCAAACGATATAGGCGATTTTTTCAACTTTTTCCCCACAAAACCATACAAAAAGAGCCGGATTCACAGGCTCTTTCATTTGAGAGATGATCAATCCGACTCTTTCCGCTTGCACAGAATTAATATTCGTTCTTTTCTGCGTTGTTTCTCTGATCAGAATTCTTCTGGTTCTTCTGGTTATTCTTGTTGTTCTGCTTGTTGTTTTTCTGGTTATTCTTTTCCATGGTTTTCACCCTCCTTTTATTTGTCAGGCTTAGTGTGTGCACCCATAAAAAAATTATAATTGGAAAATCTTGCACTTTGCTGATAAGTGGCGTAAAATGAGGAGTAATCTTTTTAGAAAGGGCAACTGCTATGCTGGCGAATTTACTTTTTTGTCTCAACGCGACTATTCCTCTGTTTCTACTGCTGGTGCTGGGCATGGTTTTTACAAAATTTAAGATATTCGATGAAGTATTTGTTGCAAAGCTGAACAGCTTCGTCTTTCAAATTGCTTTGCCGGTGCTGGTCTTCTATGATTTATGCAGGGAAGATTTTTACAGCCTGTGGGACGGCAGGTTTGTGCTTTTTTGCTTTATCGCAACAGCTCTCTCCATCGCGTTGACCGCCGCAATTGCCTTTCTTCTGCCAGACAAATCCACGCGCGGCGAATTCATTCAAGCCGCCTATCGCAGCAGTGCGGCGATTCTCGGCATCGCACTCATTCAAAATCTGTACGGAAGCAGCGGCATGGCTCCGCTGATGATCATCGGCTCAGTTCCCCTTTACAATATCATGGCAGTGGTGGTTTTGTCTTTCTTCCAACCAGCTCACGGTACACTAGACAAAAAACGGCTGGCATCCGCCGGAATCGGCATTCTGAAAAATCCCATCCTTTGGGGCGTGCTGCTAGGTTTATTCTGGGCACTTTTAAATCTACCGATGCCACAAATTTTAGACAGAACACTGGAAAATATTGGTCGTCTTGCTACGCCACTGGGATTACTTTCCATGGGCGCCGCCTTTGACATAAAAAAAGCGCTGAAAAGCGCTAAATCTGCGGGTCTCGCCGCATTTATCAAATTAATCGGACTAGGTCTTATCTTCGTGCCCATTGCCGTCTTCATGGGATTTACGGGGAATAAACTAGTTTCCATCCTCATCATGTGCTGTTCTTCTACCACGGTCAGCAGCTACATCATGGCAAAAAACATGGATCACGAAGGTACCCTAACCAGCAGCACCATTATGCTGACTACTTTTTTCCTTGCATTTACCCTAACAGGCTGGCTTTTCGTCCTGAAAACTTTAGGTCTGCTATAAAAGCTGCGCTGACACCTCATCTCTTAGGGGAATCGAAGGCGCTGCGCCCTCTCTGCCCACGGCAATAGAAGCCGCCTTTGATGCAAGGTCGAGGCATTCTGAAACCCTTTTGCCCTCCATCATTGCCGCAATAAAATATCCCGTAAAAGTATCTCCTGCTGCAGTCGTATCCACCACTTCCACCGGATAAATAGGCTGTCTACACTCTACACTTTCATCGCGATAGCATGCTCCATCTCCGCCCAAGGTCAAAACCACCTTTGCCTGTGAATACAGCCGCGCCAGTTCCTGCAAAATTGCTGCAGGCTCTTTTTTTCCTGTAATCTGTTCTCCCTCCACTTCGTTGAGCAAAAACATGGAAATTTTGCTGAAATCACAAAACTTTAAGTTATCATCGAAAGGCGACGGATTGAGTATGATTTTCATGCCCCGCTCATAGGCTTTGTCAATGATAACATGTAGGAGATTGACTTCGTTTTGTAGCAATAAAACGTCTCCCTCTCCAAAAGATTCCAAAACCTGGTTTATGTAATGCTCGGTCAATAACCGGTTTGCTCCGCCATAGAGTAGAATACAGTTCTGACCGCTTTTGTCCACCTGAATGATGGCATGACCAGTTTTGCCCGGCAGGGTTTTGATATATGAAGTCTCCACACCGGCTTCCTCCAACGCCTGCAAGAGCATAGCCCCATCCTCTCCAATGCACCCTGCATGATAAACCTCTGCCCCTGCTTTTGCAAGAGCGATGGACTGATTTAGACCCTTGCCACCGCAAAAGGTTTCAAGTCTTGTAGACGCCAGAGTTTCACCAGGAGTCACCATGTGTTCTACATGATAAACATAGTCCAGATTTAAAGAGCCAAAATTCAATATTTTCATCTACAAAACTCCTCTACAAACCAGTTTTCAAATTTTTCTGCGTCCACCTCAGTGCAGACGTTGATATTTGCTGCTTTTTCTCCATTGCGCACGGCACGAAAATCAGAAACCGTCGTACCTGCCGCCACCCCTTCTGTGGCAACTTCAATAGACATCATTTCTGTTTTGAAAAACTCCGGGTGCAAAAGATATGCAATGGTGCAGGCGTCGTGAACAATCAGTCCCGTATCAAGGCTACCACCTCTATAATGTTCAAAGAGGGAAAACAACATGTGCCCCGCAGGACCGCTTTTATCAATGCGCTCTGCCGCCGGTCTATGAAGCAGGGCAAGTCTTGTCACATTAAGCCCCAGCATGGTAATAGGCACACCAGATTCAAAAACAATAGCTGCCGCATGGGGATCATTATAAATATTAAATTCAGCCGTAGAATTGGTATTTCCTCCGCTAAGACCTCCGCCCATGGTGACAATTTCGGCAATCTTTGTTTTTACCTCCGGATACAGTCTGAACAAAATGGCGATATTGGTGTGGGTGCCGATTACCACCAGCGTAACCTTTTCCTCGCTTGCCATAATCATCTCGCGCATAGCTTCTACTGCGTGCTTTTCCAACGGTTTTCTCTGTAACGGTGGAAAATCAAAACCGTCCATTCCGGTGAGCCCATGAATTTCCGGACACGGTTCCAGCGTCCGCATTAAAGGCTGCCCGCAGCCCTTGGCAACAGGAATATCCACATCTAAAAACTCGGTCAGTTTCAGGGCGTTGGCAGTAGTTTTCTCGACTTCCACATTAGCGCCTACAGTGCTCAAAAGTCGTACATCTAAACTTGGATTTCTGATGGCAATGACAATTGCTGCTGCATCATCAATGCCCGGATCAGTATCAAAAATAATCGGTCTTGGGTTCATCATAAGGTTCTCCTTTCTGGATTTTAGTTGTATTCCGCGTAATTTACGGCAGCAGGTATGGATCGTCAATCTCCAGCATTTCCAAAAGCCGCAGCACAGTTTCTTTGACCTGCGGCCGCGTGTTGAAATAACCAAAGGAAAACTGCGCCACGCCGTTTTCCACGCCAATTAAAATGTCTTTTTCTTTCATATAGTCACGAATTTCCTCCGCCGTGAATCCCTCTGCCGTAATGCAAATAGTCGGCAGTCTATCTCCCGGACCGTAGTCACCGTGGACTTTGACAGGATTCATAGCTTTAGCAGATTCAAAAAATCTCTTCGCCAGTCTATGGGGCAGCATTGCGATGCCGTAAATGCCCGTTTCCAAAATAAATTCTATTGATTCAGCAAAGGTTTTCAGCGCTCTTTGCTGTGGACCTTCTATTTGGCTCGTCAGCGCCTGCAGCGCTGTTTCATCCACTCCGTCTCTAAGACAGATTCCGCCGACACCAGAAGGTCCCATAAGCATTTTCTCACTGGTAATGCAGTAAACATCTACGCCTAGATTTTCAAGGTTTACATCGATTGCGCCTGCCGTCAGTCTGCCATCTGAAATGACAAGGACTTTGTGCCCTCTTGCAATAGAAGAAATCCTTTCCAGGTCAGCCACATTCCCCGTCAGGCTGCATCCATGGGCACAAACCACCGCACAGGTATCCTCTTCAATCAAATCTCCCAGGGTGCTATACTGCAGTCTGCCGCAATGGTCTGCCTTCAGTCTGCTGATTCTGCACTCCAAATCGGAAAGCACCTGCAATGTATCCGCCTTCTCAAAAGCGCCGACAATCACATGTCCACCTCTTGGAACAAAGGCGCGCAACGCCGTCTCTATGGCAGCACTTCCTCCGTTTGTCAGATATATATTTTCTGGTCTTTTGCAGTGAAGCAGCTTCGCAGTCAGCTCCTTCGCCCGCTGGTCGCTGACTGGGTCCAAATCCCTCGCCGCCGGTTTGTGAATCGTCTTTTCGATGTTGTTCAAATAAATCATATAGCCTTCCTCTCTGTTCGCGCAGTTTCTATTAGCACTATTATATATGATTTTGCCGCTGTTGTCACGTCCACCGTCGCCTCTGCATCATTTTCCCTCAAAACTTCTCTCTTGGTGCACTTTCTTGAGAGCAAAACGGTCATAGCTGCACCATTTTTCAAAAAATCCGCTCTCATGGTGCGAAAATCACTTGCCGTACTCCATAGTGAAGCAATTTCACGTCTATACGGCTGAAGTTCACTGTCTATCCAATCACATTTTTGGAAGCCCCTGTAATATGCTGGAAATCATCAATTCTGCAATCCCCTTGTCGCGCACCATTGCCCTTAATTCTGACACAAATGGTGCAGATTTAGCTAATTTCAAAGAAAAAACTGCACCATTTGCTTATTTTTTTCGCAAAATGGTGCAAGAAGCATTAAATTATTATTCCCGTATAAACCCTGCGTCTTTTTCAAGCGCCTCCGGTTGGTCCGATACATACCGCCATAGTAAATATTCACTGTAATTTCCATTTCCTTCCGAACATCAAAATACGGTCTCGCCCAAATATTTATCATGAGGTGCAATCAGGCATTTCTCAATAGATTTCCAATAGCTCTCGTAGAGCTTTTTCTGTGCTGTTCCATAGTTCTCCCTGGTGTCAAATTCCCAGTAAAGCATATACTTTACACTTTTTACAACCCGTTTGATTTCAAGGGGCGGCAAACCCTCTCTGATTTGTTCCATATCTATACGGTGATTTCTTTTTACAAATCTAAGAAAAAGCAGTCCCTCCTGCTTCTTCAGAAAGTCCTCTGCCTTCGCCATGAGTTCCTCAAACTCCTCAACCTTTTGCGGCTTCACCTGATAAATGCAAATTTCTGTAAATGACATGGTATGCCTCCTTTTCCTTAACTTCTATCCTGTTTCATCTTCCATCGGACAAAACTCTTCGTCAAAACAGCGATAATCACCACAACGCCCACAAGTCCGCCGTGAAGTAAAATTTCTGTGTACCATGGAGCTGACCGCATAGTATAAAGCTCCGGGCGGGTTTTGTAGTGCCAAAAGGTAAAGATTGTCTTTCCGGCAAAGACTCCGAGAAATGAATAAATTACTATGGTTGTAATTTGGTTTACTTTTTTTAACATGCAAATTTCTCCTGTTATTTTACTTCGAATTAGCAAATCTTGTCTAACGCCTTGCGATGATGCGCTGGAATTTCCTATCGGCTTGCTCGGCAAAGAATTTTGGAGTACAAATCTGACTTAAGTGGTAACATATCTTTTACTTTCAAGTGACCGCCATCTATACTCCCGGGGCCTTTTATTGTAAAATACGCCAGTTTAGACGCTTTGTCCACAATATCGGGCGGCACATACCCCGACAAAATTCTGCCGTTTTGTTTCCATTATACTAGACAATCACTGCCAAATCATCATTTTTTTTATTTATACGCATGCCATACCTTCCTGACTTTTCCTTCCTCTGTAGTAATCCTTTGCATCTCGAGCCCCTGCGATTTGATTGCAGGCAAAGAAAAAACAGACACCAAATGGTATCTGTTTTTCTGTATTGGTACACCCACAGGGGCTCGAACCCTGGACACCCTGATTCTTCTCTAGCGTCAAACTTTTTCCGCTATTTTTCAACGATGCCAAGGCTTTTATCCTCAAAACTCCAGGAATTGAAAACGATATGTCTTTTTATCCTTTTTCTCTTTCTCTATTAATTTGAAATAACTTTTCTTTTTTTTGCATAACTTAATAGTTAACTATTAGTTACCCTTTTAAGCTATACGACACAATTTTTTCAACCGCCTTTTTACGGCGTAGCGCATCAACATAAATATAGTACTTGCTTGAAATTTCTGTACTACTGTGCCCCATTAACTTTGAGATTTCTTCCAGTGGAACACCCTGCCTACTTAAATTGGTGCCGAAAGTATGTCGAAATGCATGGAATTTGTGGAAAGGTATGCCTTCTTTTTTGCAATGACGCTGCAAAGACCTCCTCACATTTCTCTTGTATAGCATTGTACCATTTTTCGTACTAAATAACAAACCGTTATTCTCGTACTTGAAAATTTTTTTGTGGGCTTCCTGTAACTTTTTATGTTTTTCGATTTCGGAAACCACCTCATCAGCCAGCGGTATCAGTCTATTGCTAGTCTCTGTTTTTACTGGTTCTATATGCAACACTGCCGGGTCTTCTGAATCTACTGCCGAAAATTCATATAACTGTTTATTAATAGACAACATATCCCCCATTATGTCATCATATGTAAGGGCTAATAATTCCGAGAACCTTGCCCCCGTATTTACTGCAAGAACCACTAGAAGCCGAAGCAGATTTCCTTCAAGACTACCAATTAGCGCTTTCAATTCATCATCACTCCAAACCTCAATATCAAAGTCTTCCTTCTTAGTCGCATCTCTTTGGACAACTAAACTTCTGGTTATATCTGTTGCGAAGCTATTAACTTCTGCATATTTATAAAACCGCGAAAGAAAATTATGTAATGCTCTTCGTGAACTATAGCACTCGGTTATAGAATTATACAACTTTTGCACGTCAAGAGCAGATACCTCACTAATCCGTTGTCCCGCAAGATAAGAGTTCTTCAATAGCCGCTCATATGCACTTAAATACTTCTTCTTCGTCGAGTTTGCCAAGTCACTTTTTTTGAAGACAGTTTCTGTCCAGGCATCTATTGCTTGTCCCAGACATGTATACTGAGAATTCATTTTGTTTTCTTCTTTTCTTGCCACGAATGCAACATACTTTTCCTCAGCCTCCCGCTTGCAACTTCCGTAAAAACTACGAACATCATTCACCCACTCATTGTTTGAATTCAACTTCATGCCTACTTTCCGCTGCAACCGATATCTCTTATTCCCATGCCTATCGATAAAATTAGTTTTTTTCATTTTACGCCTCCGCACAGTTAAAATTATTGTCAAAGGCGGTAAAATCTGCTACAATGGAATTGCATTTATGAGTTGTCGCAGACAGCTCGCCTTTGAAGCATCTTGTGCCCTCCTAGCATAAGATGCTTTATTTTTTTCCAATCATATAATCAATCTTCTTTCATTGAAATTCTATTTCATATCCTTACTTTTCATATATAGCAGGATTCGCAAAATAGTCTATTAAAATATCTAAATTAACCTGTATTCTATTACCTACTTTAACGACTGGAATCTTTCCGCTCTTCATTAGCTCTCGAATTTGCCGTTCAGTAATACAAGATTTTGGGTCAACCTGTTTTAATTCTTGATAAGCTTGTGCAGCGGTTCGCATTCGTACCAACTTAATCCCTCCTCTTTTACTTGCTTCTCCACATCAACTGTGATATAATAATATTGAAATTTCGTATTACAACTTCGTATTACGATTAGATATTATAATATTTTTAAAAAAATGTCAATACTTTGGAGGTATATTATGGCAACCGATGAGAAAAAGCGCCGAAAGATATCCATTGATTTCGATAATGACACAGAAATACTGCTAGATTCACATAAGCGTGGACTTAATGGTGCAAGCTATTCCACAATGATTAATGACCTTGTCAGGTCAATGTATGGCTTAAGACCACAAGTCAAAAAGGCTCTCAGCGATGCAGTAGAAAGTCTATTCGAAAAAACACTTCAAGAACGCCCTGATTTTGGTTCTATGTATGAGGGTGAACGAAATGCGGTATTACTTCAATGCGATAATATATATCAGTTCCTAAATGATGGAATATCATTAAATAATGCCGATACGCCAAATATCCACATGATAAAAGTAGACTTGCAAAACGCTTATGCTTTATTGCCCAGTGATTGGATACGAATAGAATGGGATAATGAAAAGAATTCAAATTTCGTGGGAGTAATTGAGACGAAAAACAGTGCAAAATTTGGCGGAATTCCTCACTTTTACTTCACTTCAAAAAAAGAGATTTATCATTTGTCAGAGACAGAAGAAAATGCAATACTGGAGAGGTGTATAACAGAATATCCACTCTTCCGAGAAATTCTCGCCAAGCGTGTACCATTAATTAAGGAAAATGGTAAAATCAAAAATTTCAAAGAATACGATGCAGCTCCACTTCCGGGTTTTTTCTCAATTCCCGAAGACGGTACACAATCAACATTCCCTTTTGGAGCTAAAATCGTAAGACAGTATGATGAATAATCAGGAGGTTATCTATGTTCGATAGGTTTTTCACATTGCAAATAAAAGGCGAACCAAAACCATATTTTTCAGCTACAAAGAAAAAGGCTCGAATTGAAGTGCCTAATTCTACATATCAAGTAATCACCCAGCTTTTGATTGACGAGAAAGAGTTAAATCCGAAAAAAATTCCTGCCGATACTCTCCTCGAAGCGTTCCAGGCAAAATTCTTCTCCCCATACCCACAGAACAACATTTTTGTTGAAACTCTATACTGCGACGGTCTTAGTGAGGCTCTAACTACAATATTCAAGTACGTTTCAAGCACATTTCACATGTCAATCCAAGAGAATTCTTTCAGAGCTGGTAAACCATTTGTGAAGTTTGCGGAGGACTTTTCGAAAAAAAGTAACAAAAATCTTTCCGAGAGTCCTCAAAAGTACAAAATCTTGAAGAATTTAGATTCACTAATTTCTGCCATTGAAAATAGGGCAGAAATATATTCGCACACATATGGCGAAGATTCAGACGAATTGTTAAAATTAAAAACTGAGCTATTAACACTTCTTGAAAACGCCGTATCTTGTCCTGATAAACTGAAAATCTCTTCAATTTACAAGCCCATTCTTGATAACTGGGAAACTTGGATTGAATCTAAAATCAACTATTACAGTTTGCTTTTATTCTGTGCTGCTTCCGAGAAAGAAAAGGGGAATGCTGCAGAACGGGCAATGCTGCGCAACCTCATTAACACTACAAAAATCCCTCAATTATAACAAAAAAGAACCTTGGTTTTCAGTCAGCAAAATCAGGGTTCTTATTTTATCTCCTGCTCCAATTCATCAAATTCAGTACTCTGAAAAAACTCTCCCAGAGAAATATCAAGTCCGTCACACAATTTCTTTATGGTTATAATTGATACATCTCTACGGCTGCTATCCATCAAACTATATACCGTCGATGGCGTAACCCCTGAACGATTAGCCAATTCATTTAGCTTAATATTCTGTTCTTTACATAAGTTCAAGAATCTTTCAACAACTGCATCTTTTACGCCCATAGCTTTCACCTCAACATTATTGTATAGTCGGTATCGCTACTGCGTGTACGCACTTGCGTAATTACAAAAAATATTATATAATCTCTATGATTAGTTTAACACTAGTCCATGATTCTATACAGCAAACACATATCACAGAGTAAAAAGCAGAGGTATCCATCACATGTTCGGACAACAATTACGAACAATACGGCAACAGAAAGAACTGACTCAAGTGCAGCTTTCTGCACTAGCGCATATAGACCAATCTGATCTGTCAAAAATCGAGAGAGATCAAAGAGGCATATCACTAAAAGCAGCAATCGCCATAGCCGAAGCTTTAGAAATAAGCTTAGATTACATTGCCGGTCGCACAAAAAACCCTGAAATAAACAAATAAAAAGCAAGCGGCATCTTCGTCAACTACCGCTTGCTTTCTACACTTACTTAAAATAATAATTTTTTCTTAACATCATGTACCCACCCGGATAAAGTAGAATCAATTTATTTCGTAATCGTCCCAGCTCCTCCGGTTCATAAGCAAATTCTTTAATCTCTGTATGTATTACCTTTCCACCTTTATCCCCCTCTTGGAAACTTCTGCGTGTACTTTTTTTGTGACCTATGGATTTTGCCCAAAACTCTGCCGTTTCATAATCATTTGCACCAAGGATAACTTTATAGGCATAATTGCCAAGCATTGCTTTCGTTTCAGCCTCACCATATATCATTATCCAATCATTCAACGATTGGGTTGCCGTTATAATTCTAATTCTGCGCTTTCGTAATTTCCGCAGCGCAGCCGTTAATTCCAGTTTTCCGAAGCTTGCAGCTTCATCAATACAAAGTAAAATGCTTTGCTTCATTTCATCAGAACGCACCGAAAAGTATTCCAGCACCTGCGCAACAACTAAATGCACTAAAGGCGCATACACATCTAATTTTGCATCACTCACAACAAAGAACACATTGTAAATCTCAATTTTCCCAGGATCAAAACTTGCTTCGCCACGCTTTGGTCTGCGAATTGAGTTCATAACATATTCATTCGTTGCAAAAAGCTTTATAGCAAAATCTGCAGCCTGTTTACACCCACTGGTATTTTCCGATAAAGCCCCCGAAAAACTATTGATATACTGAATCGCCAGTTCATTTCCGGACTGGTCAATCTCATGGAATAATTGCTGATAACTGGACGTCATCACCCATTTGCATATTTCAATGAAATCTTTCCCTTGTCCATATCCTGCAAGTAATGCTGCCGTTAGAATTTTTCGCCCCTCTTGATTGTAAAACTTTGCACTGGCACTGCTTTCCCTGGGCGGCAGCTCCGGCATCAATAAATATGCAAGCTTTTCTATTGCCTCATACTTGTCAGCGTCCTGCTCCATTATATCAATCGCATAAAACACATTATATGGCGTTGAATTTAAGTTTTCCGGCTGATAAATAAGCTTTTTAGCCTGGTGGACATTTTTCTCAATATCGCCTGCGATATCAATCGAAAAGCTGGTTCCCCGCCAATTCCGCAAGGTAGGAATAAGCAAGCCACTTGTTTTACCACTACCACTAGGTCCAAGTATGCAAATATGTCCCTCCCTCGCTTCTAGCGAGGATATGTACATCTGTCCAAATTTCTTTCCAAAGATAATACCGCTAGAATGTTCTTTTGAAAATGCCCAATCTATTCCATCTTTATGAAGCCTATATATCTTAGAAAATAGTGTTATGGCTAATATCCATGAAAAAATCAGTGTTCCAGCCGCAACCAATTTCCAAACAAAGCTTTCTAAAGTGTCTACAACCGAAAAATACACATCTACCACCTCCCATAATTCTTCTGCATGTTCTTTGCCCCGTGCTTATGCTCATGCCATCGGTCATGGTTCTTGTATTCTTCCCGTTTCAACTCTTTTACAGATAATGCCCTGCCGTTCGAATCAAATTTAGTGTTTCCATTTTGCACTCTTGCTGGGATTCCTTTTTCATCAAACCACTTCTGCATATCGCCATGTAAGGTTTTCAAATCTCTCCTGCATATTTTCTCTTTAGCACAAAATCGTAGCTCCCCGTTAGCGTTTTCTGTAACAGGCAGAAACGCAAAATGCATATGCGGAGTTGATTCGTCCATATGCACATACGCACTAATTACAGACTCTTCCCCCAATATTCCGCCATATCGAGCTACACAGAAATAATATGCTTCTTGAAAAAAGGGTTCCCGATATTCCTCCGGCAAGTCTACCGGCTGCGAAATAATTAAGTCAGCCATAACTATCAGGTCTTTTCTTTTCGCATGAGCGATTTCCGATAACTTTCCCTGTATATAGTCCGTTTGGCTTTCTCGTTCGGGAGCTAAATTATAATTCTCGCAGCTTTTCGACATATCCACATCGCTGTTCCCATAGCTTTGAATATTCGAATTGCGCTCATAATGTTTGCAAAGATGCACAGCTTCTGCCATAGAACATTTACGCATATGTGCCATTTGCTCCGCCTCCCTCCCGAGAAAGTGTAGCATGATATACTTTGTTCCAAAGTACCAGTCGCTGCGCGCCTTTATCATGCCAACGGGGGTTCTCAGGCTTCTGACAAAGCCTTTCACACCCCTTTGGAATCCCCCTTGATTTTCCTAACGGAAAATCCCGAGGGGTCTGCCTCGACCCCTCCGTTTTTGCTGTCTTCGCCAAACGGCGAAACAGCTGCAAACTACCCCCGCCCATAGAAGTCATGTTGCACCTCCGCCGTATAATATGCGTCAATTGTGTCAGGGGCGTTTAACAAGGACTGCTGCAAGTATGACTTAATGTTTTTTATTTTATCTGTATGCTGCTTAAAGCAATCCACCACATACTCGATATGCATCCACCTCACTTTTTCCAGTTTTCTAGAAATCAAATCCGATGGATACTCCACTTTCCCAATCCGAATCATTTCCTGGCAGGCACTTAAACATTTCAACTCGGTCATAATATCGACGAGGTTGTCAATTAAAGCCATATCATATACTTCAACAGCCTTAGTATAGTCTATCTGCTCTTTAATCAGATCCGTTGCGACCTCTACGGATAGATTATGTTTTTGATAATTATTCTTTTTAGTAATTCTTGATGATTTAGTATTTCTTTGTGAAGGATCCTCCGCTTTCGATTTTACCGTTGACGGGTTTTCCGTACACGGTGACAATTCTGGTTTTTCAATGCCTTCACGCTTTTCCTCTTGCTCAGCTATATCTCTCGGATGCTCATATACAACATAGTCGATTTTGTCAAAATTGCCTTTTTCCGTTCTCTGCTGAACTCTCACCAAGTACCCCAGGGTTTGAAGTTCTTCCAGCGCAGCACGAATACAGTCTCGCCCCTCTTTCAGAACTACTTCTAAACCTCGAACGGTAAAATTCCACTCATCGCTGCATGATAGCATATAAGACAGCAAGCCTTTTGCCTTGAGTGACATTCTTTTATCCCTCAAATGATAATTGGACATCACAGTATAATTACGATTTTTTTCAACACGAATAACACCCATATTCTCCTCCTACGAACTGGATGAAAGAGAAAAATTGTAGCAGATTGCCGCCCTCGTTAAACCTAAATAGTTAACCAATAGTTAACCGTCTCAGATTCTTACTTTTTTAAGATAAAAGAAAAACCTTGAAACTTTGAAGTTTCAAGGTTTGATTGGTACACCCACAGGGGCTCGAACCCTGGACACCCTGATTAAGAGTCAGGTGCTCTACCAGCTGAGCTATGGATGCACATTATTCAGTTCAGTGCTCATTGGCACATTTGATATAATAACACTTTTGCAATAGCTTGTCAATGACTTTTTTTCTTTTTTCTCAGGCTGTCGTAGTTTTCTCCTAGTGCATATATTCACCAAAAGCTCCAAATATATGCACATGCACGTGCATATATTTGTGAAAACCATTTAAAATATGCAGATTCATAGTCAATATCCGGTCAACTTTCCGGCGGTCCACCTATAAATCTGCATATATTTCTTACTTTCTTCAAAAATATGCACAACCTGTCGGAAAAAACTGCATATTTTCGAGAAAAACACAGATTCTATGCACAGCAAGCCCCGGCACGTCCAGCCAACGCCCGTCCGGACAGCCCACGAGTTCGCCCCCCAAAAGCTGCAGCAGTTGCAGCAGCTACAGCAGTTCCAGCAGCTCAGAAAATTCTAAATCTCCTTCCGGGCACTTATGCTCTTCGGGATGTTCCTCTGCCATTTTGCGATATTTCACCATCATTTCAGCAAAAATCTCCGCTGAAGTCGGCGGCGTATAGCTGATTGTATTTGCCCCTGCCTGAATGGTTTCCAGAATCGTTTCATCCGTCGGTCCGCCTGTTGCGATAATCGGCACCTTCGGAAAATCCTTGCGAATGTGGCGCACCAGCTGCGGCGTCTTCGCTGCAGCAGATACGTTGAGAATATCCACTCCTGCTCTTAGTCTAGCATCAATATCGGTTGAATCACTGACTACCGTTGCTACAATTGGAATATCAATTACTTTTTTTATCATTGCTACATTATCATTAGTCATAGGTGCATTGACAACTACGCCATATGCCCCCTGCGCTTCAGCGTCCTTTGCCATAATAGCAGCACGAAAGCCCTGGGTTGTGCCCCCGCCGATTCCTGCAAGAACCGGCACCGATGATGCATTGATAATTGCATCAGAAATAATCTGCTGCGGCGTAAAAGGATAAACGGCAAGAATCGCGTCCGCATTACAGTTTCTGATAATAGCTATGTCTGTAGAAAACAGAACCGATTTGAGTCTTCTCCCCATGATTACAATGCCCTTGGCCTGCCAGATGACTTCCGGTATCTGTAAATATTTTGCTCTAAGCGTTCCACTAATTCTAGGTATTTCTTTTTCTCCCATGCTGAACCTCCTCCTTGAATGATACGTCAATTATACACCAGCAGGGCGTCAATGTTCAATTATTTTTTCTTCATATTTTTTCCTAATTGTGTTATACTGGTGATACTTGCGATAAAATATAGAAAGGAGATTTTTTACTATGATTTACAGATACAAAACCCAAGGCACCTGCGCCGGTTATATTGATGTGGAGGTCGAAAACGGAGTTCTGAAACAGGCTGTTTTTCACGGCGGCTGTAACGGTAATCTACAGGGAATCAGCAAGCTGGTTTCCGGCATGTCCGTCGACCAACTGAAAGAAACACTTTCTGGCATTCGCTGCGGATTTAAAGCAACGTCCTGTCCTGACCAGCTGGTAAAAGCAGTGGAAGCCGCTATTGCCCAGGAGGAAGCCAACTAAAAATGACCGATTTTATGTGCAAACGTTTCGTGAAAAATCACGAAAATACGAAAGAGCCGCAAGTTCGAGAAGGGTATGGCAAGCTTGCCAGCGTAGTCGGCATTATTTCCAATGCCATCCTCTGCATTGCAAAAATTCTGGTAGGGCTGATTTCCGGAAGTATCGCCATCATCGCAGACGGTATCAACAATCTGGCAGATGCCTCTTCCTCCGTCATCACTTTGGCGGGGTTCAAACTCTCTGCTTTGCCCGAGGATGATGAACATCCTTACGGGCACGCCCGAATCGAATACATCACCGGCATGATTGTGTCGGTTCTCATCGTTGTAGTCGGTGTGGAACTGATTAAATCCTCCATAGACAAAATTCTGCACCCGGAGCCGCTGGAGTTCAGCTGGTCTATGGTCATCGTGCTGCTCCTTGCAATTCTTTTGAAGGTCTGGCAGGCAATGTTCAACATCAAAATCGGTAAGAAAATCAATTCTGTCGCTTTAACTGCTACCGGAACAGACAGCCGCAACGATGTAATTTCGACCACTGCAGTGCTTTTCAGCATCATCATCGGCAAGATGGCAAATATCCAAATTGATGGATACATGGGCGTCCTTGTGGCGTTGTTCATCATCTGGTCCGGTATTGGACTCATAAAAGAAACATCCAGCCCACTCTTAGGGGAAGCCCCTGACCCGGATTTGGTTGCCGCTATCAGCGAAATGGCTTCAGACTTTGACGGCGTGCTGGGCATTCACGATTTGGTCGTTCACAATTACGGTCCCGGTAAAGTTTTTGCTTCCATCCATATTGAGGTGGACGCAAACGGCGATTTGATGGAAAGCCATGACATGGTGGACAATATCGAGCGGCAGCTATCTAAAAAGCTTCACATCGTACTTACTGCTCACATGGATCCAATCAAAGTCGATGATCCGATAGTAGCCTTAATGAACGAAGTAACAACAAAAGTAACAGACAGCCTGGACGGCATATCCAACGTCCACGACCTGCGTGTAGTTCCTGGACCGACTCACACCAACATCATCTTTGATATCGTTGTAAATCCAAGCTGCAAGCTTTCCAACAAAGAAATACACCAGGCATTTACAGATGCGATCAAAGCCATCGACGAAAACTATTTTGTCGTCATCAACTTTGATAAGAACTATGTAAATCAAGTGTAGCAATATAAAGTACAATAAAAGAGACTGACTCACAAGGCATGCGCCCTGATATGTACCTGAGTTCAGTCTCTTTTTCGTTACAGTTTTACTCTCCAATCAGCACTTCTTTTGAAGGTTGCTGTTCTTTTTCCATGTCTGCCTGCGTATTTTCTTCCTGCTCCAGCTCTTCTGCCGGCAAAGTCGGAATCAGAATTCTCACCGTAAAGATACGTTCCTGTTCATCGTAAGAAAAATCGCCGCCAAGGTCGCTGCAGATTTTTTCGCAGGTCTTCAGCCCGATTCGCGTGCTTTCCACTTTCTTCGCTTCCTCAGGCATGCCGTTAATCGCCAAAATCTTGACATTCTCAGCTTCCGTCTCTGCATAAATGCAGACTACTTCATTCTTGTCTGCATACTTCATAATGTTAGAAAAAATATTATCAAATAGTCTGCGTAAACCAGAAATATCCGCTCTAATCTGCACTTCTGGTATATTAAAGTAGAATTCTACCTGATATCCATAGCTGATAATCTCCGCACTGTGCTCAGATAAAAGCTGCTGAAACAAAATACTCGCATCGAATACTTCCAATTCCCTGTCAGTTCCCTTATTTCCGAAGACCAGAAAATACTGAAACAGCTTGTCAGATAAATCCTTTAACTGGAAAGCCTTATCCCTGCAAGAAGCAATATATCGTTCCAAGTCCTCCTGGCTTTCGTATTTTCTTCCTTCAATGATATCCAGATATCCTATCATGGATGTCAGCGGCGTTCTGATATCGTGAGACATGGAAGTAATCAGCTGATTATTAGCCTCCCACGCATCTTTTTCACTCTGATGTTTTTGTAAAATGGAGTCCCTCATGACATTCACACCGTCAGCCAGCATGCCGATTTCATCATTACGCGTGCCTTTGATTTCATGATCCAGTTTTCCATCACTGACAATATTTACCTCCGTTGCCAGAGTCATAATACGCTTTGCTATATACCCGTGGTATAAAAGCAGCACCAGAAATAAAGTCAAAAAACTCAAAACCAGACTGACAGTCTCGGTAATTTGTCTCCAGCCTTCTTCTTTGTATATATCGATATAGGTATAATACTTTTTATCTGCGTACTGAATAATTCGATTTCTTACATCTTCCTGAAAAGACTCCGGCTCAATTCGCGCCACCTTCTGCTGCGGCAGATAATTCTCAAGCTGTGTATCGCTGTCCTCTGTAATTCCTTCATCTACCGTATTCTCGTTAGACGTCACCGCCCATCCTGCATCTAGCATTACGTTTTCGTTGTCCCATATGTAAAGATAGGTGTAATCCTGATCAGATACCCACTCCCGGAGCACATCCGTATCCGTCGCCTTCACGTGATGCTCCTCAATATACTGCTCTAAGTCCTCAAAAGCAGCATTGACATTACGCTCAATTGCCGGTTCGCTGGTAAAGTTGACACTAATCATATAGTTTGAAAACCAGGTGCTGACCAAATACATACATATTGCCAGAAAAATTCCCATCAGAGTGACGATTGCCATTTTCAGGTTAAGGGAAACAAATTTTTTCTGTTTACTCAACCTTGTACCCCTTTCCCCACACTGTCTTGATGATTTTCGGTTTATTTACGTCCTCTTCCAGTTTTTTACGCAGATTCAAAACATGCACCATAATAGTATTGCCCGCAGACGGCAGATACTTTTCTCCCCATACACCTTCGTAAAGGTCTTTGTTCTCTACGATTTCGCCCCGGTGCTCTATGAAATAGCGCAAAATATCATATTCTTTATCTGTTAGCGGAATCTTTTTGTCGCCTCGAACCGCCGCTCTCGATTTGCTGTCAATGGAAATTCCACCGACAAGGGTCTCTTCCGTTGTAAGAGGAAACCTGCTGTAATACTCCTTATATCTGCGAAGCAGGGATTTTACTTTCATCAAAAGCTCCGTCTGTGAGAACGGTTTCACCAGATAGTCGTCACCACCCTCAGAATAAGCCTCCACCTTGTCCTGCTCCTGAGACTTTGCCGTCAAGAATAGAACCGGCACCGATGAGGTTTCTCTGATTTTGGCACATACTTCCACACCGGACATACCCGGCATCATGATGTCTAATATTACCAGGTCTACCTGCTTATGTTCTTTTATCTTTTCCAGTGCAATTTCTCCATTTTCGGCCTGGTCGACAACGTATCCTTCACTGCCAAGCAGCACGGTTAAAACCTCTCTGATATTCGGGTCATCGTCCACAACTAAAATCTTATATTGCATCATAAACTGTCCTTTCTTTCCCTTTTGCACCTCCTATTTTATACCGATATTACAAAAAAATATAGTAAAACCCATAGAATTTAAGAATTTTTAAGAAAAGGAAAAGAGACTCGCAAGCGCAAGTCCCTGTAAGTAACCACCTATTGATATTTCCTTTTGTACACCTTCATGGAAATCCCCATGGAAACAATCACTGCTAAAGCTGAGATGCACACACCAGCAACAAGATAGATTCTCGGGTTAAAATTCCAGAATTCCAGGTCAATGCTGTGCACAGTTAAAAATGCCAGCCCCACCGTAATTAAAATATAGACAATTCTGCCCCTTTCAGCACCCATCTTAAAAATAATCGGCAGGTTGATTGACATTAGAACCAAACTGCAGCAGAATACCAGCAGCAAAACTAAAAGTTTTTCCGTGAGGAGTTCCAGATTGCCTTCCCTTACCAGCATGAATACAGCCGAGGAAACGATTTCGATGACAGCAACTAATGCTGCGCCGATCATGCCGATTAGATACTTGGAAATTACGATATCCCTAATCTTATAAGGCATCATCTGCGCATAAGTGCCCCATCTCGACTGTTCATCAAAAGCCAGTGCCGTAATCGGTAGCATAGTCATATACATTAGCGCAAACCCATTGGTTGCCTCATTTTGAATTATTGCAAATCCAATCATTAAAATGAAAAACAGCTTTAACTGTCTAAAAAGCACCATACTGTCCTTAATTAAAAGTCCCCTTAACATTTCCCCCGCACTCCTTTCGTCATATACAGCATAATATCCTCGATGGTAGCCTTCTCCAGCATAAAAACATCGCTGACCAGTTCTCTTTTCACCAGACACGTAATCCCATACTGACCGGTGCGCATGCCTGCCACGGCTTCAGCCGGCACATCGGCAAACTGTTCTTTGCTGCACTTCAAAATCCCGTATTCCTCCAAAAGCAAATCCTTTTCCTTACAGAACAAAAGCTTTCCCTGATGGATAAACCCAATATAGTCGCAAAGTTTCTCAAGGTCGCTTAATATATGCGAAGAAATCAGAATAGAGTGATCCGGCTCTCTGGTAAAATCATAGAAAATCTCCAGAATTTCATCTCGCACGATTGGGTCTAATCCGCTGGTTGCCTCATCCAAAACCAAAAGCTTCGGGTCGTGAGAAAGCGCAGCCGCAATAGAAAGCTTCATCTTCATGCCTCTGGAAAAATCCTTGAAGGCTTTCTCTTTTGGCAGACCCAGTCTGGTAAGATATCCAAAATAAGTTTCCTCATCCCACTTCCGATAAGTGGCTTTCATAATCCTATTTACATCACTGGCATTGAGCACACCCGGAAAGGTCGCCTCATCCAGAACTACGCCAATCTCTTCCTTCAGCCTGTCAAAGCCGGCATCCTCGTTGTTCATCCCCAGTACCTGCACCATTCCGCTGTCTCTCTTCAAAGTATTCATAATCAGCCTGATGGTAGTAGTTTTTCCTGCGCCATTTTCCCCAATCAGACCCAGAATACAGCCCTTTGGCAAATTAAAAGTGATATCCTCCAGGGCAAATCCGTCCAGCTTTCTGCTCACAGATTTCAGTTCAATGGCATTCTCATAGCTCATCTCTTTACTCCTCCTCCAGCAACATCAACATTTCAGCAAGCTGCCCACAAGTCAGACCACAAACCTTTCCCAGCTTTAAAATCTCCATCATCTTAGCTTCAATCTGCTTTAGATGATTTTCTCGAATCAGTTGGGTGTTCTGCTCTGCTACAAAACAACCCTTACCCGCTACGGTATAGATAAACCCCTCCTGCTCCAACTCATCATAAGCTCTTTTTGTAGTAATCACGCTGATTCTAAGATCCTTCGCCAGAGAGCGAATAGACGGCAGTGCGTCTCCCTCTGCAAGCATACCGGCGATAATCTGATTCTTAATCTGCAGATAAATTTGCTCGTAAATCGGCTGCTGACTTGCATTGCTAATAATAATATCCAAGGTGGCCTCCTTTGATTCGGTGTATGATTTACCGTATATATACAGTATATACAGTTATAACAGTTTGTCAAGGCTTTTTTATAATTTTAATGAGAGGACAGCAGGTTCGTCCGACTGCGTGCCATCTTTGGCGGATTTTTTTGTATACATGGCGTACACCTGAAGAAATCCGCCATCTTCCTTGCTTTTTAGAGGGCGAAATGGCGCGCACTCTAAAGATTTGAACGATAGCTAAGGGCAGCTACTGCTAAATCCGCCGGTTCTTTTTAAATTTAGGTCAAAGATGGCGTTTTATTGAGGTAGCGCGCCATCACCACTCTAAATAACCATAAAACATGGCGTGCCGCAAAGGGGGGGCACGCCATGTATACAGGAAAATATTCCAAAGATGGCGTTTTACTGAGGTAGTGCGCCATATACACAGAAAAAACAAGGATTGTCGGCGCACAGCCCTAGTTATTGGGTAGTGGACATTGGCCGCGGGTCCTCACACCAATCCTTCCACAACAAAAAAGGGCGCTGCATGAACGGTGATTACCCGTCAATACAGCTGCCCTCTTTAAATTTCTTATTTTTCGTCTTCTTTACGCTCCTTCGGCCCCTGATTCGAATCTACGTGCATGTAGCGCTCGTAGATATCGCCTGTCGGAGGCGTTGGCGGCACGCGCGGCGGTATCGAAGATGCCGGAGGCACAGACGGCGTTGGCACATCCACTGAGTCAACCTGCCGATACCGCTTATTGATATCTCCGTTAATATAGGTCGGTATCCTCTTCTCATAGACCACTCTGGTGTCGCAGAGAATATCGTGGAGTCCCTTTTTCTCGTTAGTAATTCCCACCAGAATATATCCGATACCGAGAATAAAGGAGGACAGAAATCTGCCGATAGTTTCTCTGTAAAGTACATCTACAAAACTCAGCTTTTCCGCATCTGCACTTACCACCTTTAAGTTCAGCGCTTTTTTCCCAAGGGTTGCTCCTGCATAGTAGGTGCACAGTACAAAATAGACAGCGCCTGCTGCGTACAAAATACCATCTCTAAAGGAGTACTGGAACAGGAAGCTGCTGTCCAGCGGATTGTTTTCCAAAAGCATGCCGAAGCTGAGAAACAGTACCAGACGCACCACCAGCTGACCCAGCCATACCAGCACCATATCAATGAGGTAGGCTGCAAGGCGCGCCCAGAATCCTGCGTACACCTGCACCTGACAGTTGGTATTACTGCACATAATACATAAACACCCCGCTTTCAAATTCTTCAGCGGTTTCTTTCAGTACCTGACTGTCCGATTTCGGCAGCAGGTTTTCAACCTTTGCAAAGAGTGCAGTCCAGAAATCTGTTGCTGAATCCAGACGGTAGTACTGATCTACACCCAGCGTATTGGAAACCATTTCCTTTGCCTCTTCATAGCTGGCGATTTTATCAATCAAACCATTTTGGGCCGCCTGTTTTGCAGTATAGGTTCTGCCGTCAGCCAGCTTGCGCACTTCTTTTTCTGTCATATTTCTTCCATCAGCTACGATTTTTACAAATTCGCTGAAATATTCGTCCACCTGGGACTGATAAATCTTCATCTGCTCATCGTTAAAGGTTGCCGCCTTATTAGCACCGCTTGTGATGGCGATGTTTTTGATACCCAGCTTTTTGTAAAGGCCGCTCAAATCATAGCCGCTCATAATAACACCGATAGAGCCGGTCACTGTATTCTGGTTGGCATAAATAGTGTCCGCTGCCATGGAAATCATATAGGCACCGGATGCCCCGGTATGCGCCATGTAGGCATAGACTGGTCTTCCCGTTTCTTTCTTATACTCCATCAGCTTGTCATACATTTCCTGAGATTCATAGACAGTACCTCCTGGGGAATCCACATAGAGCAGAATCCCTTCGTTATTGGAATCGTCGATTAAACTGTCAATGTAATTAAGGTTGGTAGAGTGGCGATAGGCCTCCGTGCCGTACAAATCATCGCTTTGCGCCTGAATAGTTCCCACAATATCTACAATAGCGATATACTCTCCTGCCGGCGGCACAAATTCCACATCACCGTTTAAAATTTTTTCTGTTGCACGGTCAAAAATCCTATCTGAAACCGTATTCGTCATAACACTGGCAACACCGGTTACAATGAACAAAATCACTGCAACTACCAGTCCAATCGTCTGTTTGGTTTTCATACTTTCTCCCTTCTATTAATATCCCAATTCTTCATTTATTAGAATGATCTCCATCTCGCAGGAGAACATTTTTCCAAAATAAATCACCATGCCGTTGCAGATTCGCTCCGGACTGCTGCAATCATAGCACTTGTCACTCTTTAATGCACATGGCGTATTACAGGAAAGACGTTTGGCATTTTTCGGCGCAGCGATATTTCTGGCTCTGTCTATGGCCTGCTGCAGGTCTGGCATAATCTTGTTGGCGCCGACAATAAAGTATACTTTTTTATGTCCATAAAGACTTTCTGAAAGGCGATTGCCCTTGCCGTCAATATTTACCATTTCTCCCGTTTCACTGACGCCATTGGCGGAAGTCAGATAGATTTTTGCACCTGCCGCATGGATGGTCAATTCCTCTACTGACATCCCTCCTGCCGGCCGCCAATGCCAATAGACATCGTTATGGGAGGATAAAATTTCGTAAAGCCCCATCTCTTCGATCGTCATAGAACCGCCAATTCCTACGGAAGTCCCGTCAATTTCCCTGTTCAGATAATCTGCTGCCTCTTCCTTTGTAGAAAATATGACCGCCTTATAGCCTTTCTCTTTAAATGAAGCTGCTGTTATTTCGAGGTTCATCTCTATAACTCCTTTATTTTTTAATTCGATCAACTGTCGCTAAAATAATGACCGCACCTGCTGCTGTAATAATCAAAGACACCAGCGTCAGCATTTTCGCACCACTGATATCCAAAATCGCACCGCCGGCAAGGCTGGAAAGCATGGTAGTAATGGTCACCATCATGGTAAAAACCGACTGTCCTTTGACTGCCTCTCCCTTGCTCATAATTTCATCGATAAAGTGCACCATGGCAGGCAGGAATAATCCAAAGGCAATAAGCTGGAAAACTTGCGCCGCTAATATCATGGATACCGATGCAGCGATGTGGCACATCAGTATCTTTATTGTAAATCCAATTGCCGCAACTTTCAACATGAATTGACAAGTAAATTTTGCCCGAAGCTTATCAAAGAATACCAGAGTCGGGATTTCCAAAAACGCCATCAACGACAAAATTCTTCCCATATCCGCACTGTTTCCCCCAACTTCCGTCACAATCTGCATGAGATAATTGTTCATAACCGAGTTACTGAAATACAGCCCGATGACACCGATATTGGCAATAAAAAAAAGCTTATTTCTTCTAATAAATTCCAGTAGATTGATGTCTTCTGCAATTTCTACCATTTCTGTTAGGTTCTCTGCCGCTGTCTCTTCAGCCGCCTCCCGCTTGCCGCAGTTCTTTATTTTGTCGTACTGCCTCTTGGTCATAAGAAGACTGATTGCCATCATTGCCATGACAATTTCCGCACTGATAGGCAGCACCTCAATACCAAAGCGCGCAACCAGCACCCCCAGCACTGCACACAATAGCGAATAAGACAGCGAACCTACGCTTCTTGCAATTCCGAAATTGATGTGGATACCGCTTTCTGAAAGCTTAAAGCTAAGCGAATTAATCAAAGGCTGCACCGCCGTATGCCAGGCGATGAGCAAGACGAAGACCACAGAAAGCGCCACGGATTTTCCCTGCAGCGCAAAGAGGCCTACCGTCATCACCATCATCATAATGGTCATAATCTGGCTGATTCCGATGGTTGAAATTTTCTTTGATCGATCCGCCAAATCAGCAACCAGTGGCTGAATCACCACCGCCACCACATTGGCGACCGCTAAAATAATGCCGATTTCTGTGTTCAGATAGCCTCTTCCCAGCAAAAACACAGACGCAAAGCTACTGACGATTCCGTAAATCATCCAGTAAGTGCCGTGTATGCACCCGTAACTAAAATTCAATCTAAATTTCATTTTCTAATGCTCCTTGTCAAACCCAATAGGCGTGATCCATCGGTCCGCTTCCTGCCCCTAAATCCAGCATAGCGGAAAGCGCTTCGGAAATGTATTTTTTTGCCTGTTCAACTGCGACTTCAAGTTCCAGCCCTTTTGCCAGCCCCGCCGCAATGGCGCTGGACAGAGTGCAGCCTGTACCATGGGTGTTGGGGTTGTCTATCCGCTCCCCGTAAAACCACCTGCTGCCATCTTTATCTAAAAGAAAATCATTGGGTTCGCCCGTCTGATGTCCACCCTTTAATAAAACGTTGCATCCAAACTTTTCCTTTATTGTCTGAGCTGCTGCTTCCATATCTTTCTGCGTCTTGATCTTTCTTCCGCACAAAAACTCTGCTTCCGGAATATTGGGTGTAACCAGTTCCGCCAAGGGCATCAGCTGTTCGCAAAGAGCTTTAATCCCCTCGTCTGACAATAGTTTTGCACCACTGGACGCAACCATCACCGGATCCAAAACAATATGCTTTGCCTTGTATAAGGTTAGCTTCTCAGCGATAACATCCACCAGCGCGGCTGATGAAACCATGCCGATTTTTATTCCATCGGGATAAATATCGGTGAAAATGGCGTCAAGCTGCGCTGCCAAAAACGCCGGCGTTATGTCCATGACATCCCTCACACCGGTGGTATTTTGTGCTGTCAGCGCGGTAACAGCGCTCATGGCATAAACCCCGTTCATGGTCATGGTTTTAATGTCCGCCTGAATGCCTGCACCGCCGCTGCAGTCGCTTCCTGCAATCGTTAATGCTGTAAATTTCTTCATCTGCTACCTCTCTAGGGAAGGCACTCCCAAAAGTCTATCAAAGTCAAGTTCTTCCAAAGTTCTTACATAAATATCCACCTTCTGCGACAGCTCCGCCTGCTCTTTTTCGCTTACCGGGTCATAAACACCGACGGTTTTCAACCCTGCCGTTTTAGCGGTTTTTACGGAGTACAGCCCATCTTCGAAAAGCCATGTTTCAGATGGCTTTGTGCCCATAATTTTCATGGCTTCAAAGAAAATCTTCGGCTCCGCTTTGCTGGTTTTCCACTGGACGCAGCTGAGAATTTCTGCAAAGTAACCCGTATAGCCCAGTCTGTCAAATGCCATGCGGATATAGTCCTCTGTAGTAGAGCTGGCAATCGTCATGGGTATTCCCTCTGTCTTCAGCCTCTCCAAAAGCTGCCTCGCGCCCGGCTTAAATGCCGCTTCATCTGCATAATATCCTGCTACTACGCCGTTAATGCCTCTCGTAATTTCCTCCGCAGACTGCGCCAGCGCATACCGCTCCTTTACGTAGACTGCACCCATATCCACGGTCATCGTAAACAGTTTGTCACCAAGACCTGCTTCCGCTTTCACGCCCAAAGACTGCAAATACCTTGCCCCTGCGTCGGTCCACACGTGCATAGTATCAAGAAGTACGCCGTCCACATCAAAAATGACACCTTTTAGACTCATCTTCCTTCCACCATCACTTTCACTTCTTCTTTCAAGTCCCTAGCTGCTTCCTCGATATTTTTCTGCCCAAAAATGGCGCTGATGACTGCCACCCCGCAAAGACCCCTGCCGGAAAGCTTTCCTACATTTTCCCGGGTAATGCCGCCGATTCCAATGACCGGAATATTCACCGCCTTGCAGATTTCTGCCACCGTTTCGTGGCTGATTTCCGCAGCGTCTTCTTTTGATCCAGTCTGAAAGACCGCCCCGACACCCAAATAATCTGCGCCCATCGCCTCTGCCGCTTTCGCCTGTTCCACTGTCTTTGCAGAAACGCCGAGGATTTTGTCAGGTCCGATGATTTCTCTCACATTCTGCCCTTCCAAATCCTTCTGACCTACGTGAACACCGTCAGCGTCAATCTCAGCCGCAAAGTCTGCATAGTCGTTGATAACAAAAGGTACGCCATACTTCTTGCAAAGCGCCTGAATCTCTTTCGCTTCTGCGAGAAGGGCATCGCGCTCCATATTTTTCTCTCGCAGCTGAATAAAAGTAGCTCCACCCCTCAGGGCCTTCTCCACCTGCTCATACAGGCTTTCTTCCCCTAGCCAGGATCTGTCTGTCACTGCATACAGCAGCAGGTTCTCACGGGTCAGTTTCATAATCTGTTCCTTTCTTTGCTAGTATAGTGTTTCGCAAATAACTAAGTCAATCCACGGCGGACATTGACAAATCCATATATTTTTTTGGATTTTGTCAATGTTCGCCCATTATTTTTGCGTAAATCGCAGGTTTTTCTCCGATTTTTTGACAAAATTGACAAAAAATCGGTTTTCTGTCAATTTTGTCAATAAAATCTGCCTAAAACATTGTCAGAATTGACAAATTCTCAGGATTTTGTCAATTTTAGCAAACCGGTCAATGTGATTATCCATACTACCAAATAATCTTTGCGCCAATGTGCTCCATATCTTCCATATTTGCTCTCTGAATTTCTTCCGTCTGGGAAGAACAGCATTGTTCTATAATGATAGTTTCGTAGTCTAGCGCGATAGCGTCGTAGCAGGTGGTTCTGACGCAGTTTGGCGTGGTGGTTCCAATGAGCACCACTGTTTCTATCTGCAGACGACGCAGAATTAAATCCAGCTCTGTCTGAAAAAATCCGCTCCATCGTGGTTTAATAATCTGATAATCCGAAGGCTCTGCCATAAGCCCTTCCGCCAGTTCTTCACTATTTATGCCCGTTGAGCCTGGTGCCATGGTACCGCCGCCGGCTTTCCACGCTGCTTTTCTGGTAAATTCCACATCGCTTCCGTCAGGGCGATACTGCCGTCTCACCCAAAATACCGGCGAGCCCGCCGCTCTTGCTTCTGCGATAACTTTTGCGCACGCTGGCACTGTTGCTTTTGCGCCGGCAATACAATGCGCCGCACCCGGCTCTACAAATGCCTTCTGCATGTCGATGACAATCAGCGCCGCTTTTTTATGAAATATACTCATGACCTTCGTCCTCCAATTTTTCACGTTCCTGTCTCTGCTGCATTTTGTGATCCCCGTACATGGAAACCAGTGAACTTGCCAGAATTAGTCCAATACCAGCCATCATAGTAGGAGGGATTTCATCTCCCAGCACTACAGCCGCAGCCGCAGCAGCCAGCACCGGTTTAAAGAAAAATACCATAGATGCTTCCTGGGCAGACACGTATTCCATTGCCATGAAATAGGAGGCGTAACCCATGCCGGTAACAAAGAGCGCCACGTACAGAAAATACGGCAGGTTTCCCATGTTATATCCTTCCAGAAACGGAATATTGACAAAGCTGCCAAGTCCGTGACCTTCCAAAAATGCGCCGACACCTCCAATATGACTGAGCGCCGCAAATGTCATCATCTCAATGCTTCCAAAGAAAAAACTGCCGCAGGTCAGAGCGATACCGCCCAGCTTTCTGCTTTCACTCTTTCCCAGCACACCGTAAAGTGCAAAGGTCATCCCAGAAAGCAGAACAAATATTACTCCTGTCACATTGAGTCCCGGGTGCCACGGCTGCACGATACAGATGACGCCCAGCAAGTCCCCGATGACTGAAATCAGCTTATGCCCTGGCAATGCTTCTTTTAAAATAATCACTGCAAAAATAGTAACAAAAAGTGGATTGCTGCTAAACAGCACCGCTACCTTTGAGGCTTCAATATGTAAAATCGACAACTGATAGCATGTCATACTGATTAGCACACCGATGAGTCCCAGCACTGCAAACCATTTGATATCAGCTCCCGTAATGCGCTGATTTCTCTTGCGAAGTCCTGATATGGCAAAAGGCAGCAGCACAATGCCGCCGACAAAAAATCTTCCCATCGTAATCTGAATGGGATGAAACTCTCCCGCTGACATTTTCAGCACAATTTCCATAGAGCTGAATAGAATCGTCGCTATAAAAATGCAAATATATCCTTTTTTCTTATCCATGGGTTCCTCCCTCACCTGCAAAAATATTCTTCCCGAACCATTATAGTCCTGCGAAGCGTGAAAATCAATAGAATGCAGATGCAAAAATAAGGAGCTGTCTCAGCAGTGAACTGCTACCCGTCAAGTAGACAATTAAAAAAATAAAATTTTCTGACCAGTCGGAAGTGTTTTCCGACTGGTAT
>NZ_QWES01000020.1:0-73744 GCF_009936115.1 Anaerotruncus sp. 80 | reverse complement strand
TTGCTTTTTGGTGCTAATATTGCACTTATTTTTGGACTTTTTCAATTACGGTTGACACTGTTTTTTTCCATTTTCAGATATTTTCTATAAAAATACCGGTACGAAAGAGGTTTCCTTCCATACCGGATCCAAGTTTTTCTATATCCAGTTTTGCATTTCTTCTTGCAGCCCCAGAAACATTTTGTAGTATACAGACTTTGTTTTGTCAATGATATCAAGGGCAATACTCTCATTGTACGCATGGGACACGTTGTTCCTTGCAGATAGAGCACTGAGCCATATCTCTTCATCGAAAATCAGTCCTGCCTTATATGCAAGCTTGATAATCTGCTTCGGTGAGCCACTGCGGCTTGCATCAATGCCCTGATTTGTTAGGATTTCTTTCATCGCTTTCCATGCTAGCTCAAAAGTAATTTCGAAAAGACCTGTCAGTCCAGCTGTCACCACACTATCATAAGGCGGTTCATAGCGATAAATGTCCTTAAGATTCTGCACTGACTTGCAAAAATTCTCATATTTTTTCATATATGATTCTACCCTCCTTTTCGATAGAACTACGAAGTGCATCTGAAACTGCACCATCTAAATTTACAATGTCGTACTGTAGCAGCGTGGATGTTTCCTCATCTACATCTAAAGAAAATCTAACAAAATCTCCGCCACGGGAAGCAAGATCAATATCGCTGGTCCTCTGAAAGTCACCTCTTGCACGAGATCCAAATAAAACGACTTTTTCTATATGATGCTTCTGTGCGAGTGTCCGTATCTCCTCTACAACACACGCTTTGATTCCAGTGTTTTCCCAAAGTTTCATCTTTCACCTCAAATAGCTTTTCTTTATTTTATACTGATTTCCTATGAAAGACAACCCAATTCAGACTTTTTCTCCTTGCACCCATATTCAAAATATGATAAAACAAAAACATGAAAAACTTATAAAGTGAAGGAGCACACCATGCCAAAAAAACTTTTTTTCAAGCTGCCTGCGGAAAAACAGCAGAAGATTTTAGATGCCGCAGCAGAAGAATTCATCGAATATAAGGACAACTACAAAAAAAGCAGTGTCAACCGTATTGCAGAAAGGGCAGACATCGCCATCGGCAGCATTTACAAGTATTTCTACGACAAGAACGATTTATTCATGTATCTGTTTGAACAGCACAGGAAGAGACCGGTTTCTTGCCCGGATTCAGACACTTTCTATGGCTATTCAAAAGAACAAACCAGTATGAAAGACAGTTTCACCCCTATCGGACTGCTACTTCTTGATATTATAGATACTACCCCTTCTCTCTTTCACGATTTAGTATTTAAGAGCAGAAAGCATGATAAGTATCTGAATTTGCTGTACACCTACATACGAAGTGACCGTGCAAAAGGACGCCTGCGGGAATCCTTTGACGATGACATAATCGCCTATCTGTACACCTCCCTGGAATACATTGCATATCAGTATCGACTAGATAAAGGACTGGATGAAGAAGCCGAAAACGAAGTTTTCAAGAAAATGGCAGAGATGTTTTTCTTCGGCATCTATCACAATGGCATGAAAGACAAGCTTCGCTAGTGCAGCTCAATCTCCTGCCATTTGCCGCAGCGAAATCTTATAAACAGCAGCAGGCCTCGCACCACCAAATCCGCCGCATATGCAAGCCATACGCCGGAAAGACCCATGTCAAAAGACACTGCCAGCACATAGCCAAGACCGATGCGCAGTATCCAGATGCCAAGAAAGGTAGCATACATAGGGAATTTTGTATCTCCTGCCCCCTGCAATGCGCCGGTCAGCACCTGAACTAAAGCCGCAAAAGGCTGAAACCATGCGATAATTCTAAGCACATCTGTTACCATCTCCTGTACTGCCTGTGTTTTCGTAAAAAGCAAAGCCAGCTGCGGCGCAAACAAGTAGAACATTGCGCCTATAACCACCATAGTGCATGCGGACATCCAGTACGTTACTCTGACCTGTTCCTTTGCCCTGTCGATATTCTTTTCCCCCAAAGAAACACCTGTAATCGTGCAGATAGCAAGACCAAATCCCATCGCAGGAATATACGCGTAACTTTCAATCGTGCCCGCTATATTGTGCGCCACATAAGAAGCCGTTCCAATAGACAGAATCATACCATTGTAAACCAGCTGCCCTACGCGCATGATAAGCTTCTCCAGCCCCGCCGGAACACCGATTTTCAGTAAAACACCAAATTCCCTGCAACACAGCTTCAAAGGATACTGCCAAAGCCTGTACTGTTTCTTTTTCCACAGGCACAGAAAAAGTATAATCATCCCTGCGCCCCTTGCTATCGTAGTCGCAAGTCCCAGTCCAAAGATTCCCAGACCTGCCTTGATAAACAGAACATCTAACAAAATATTGATAAGATTAGATGCGCCAGTTACATACATGGGCGTTTTCGTATCCTCCATCGCACGCAGACAGCTGGACAAAATCAATTGCAGACAAAGAAGCACGCCTGGCACAGCCACAATGAGAAAATACGGCATTGCGCAATCCAGCACTACCCCCTCTGCGCCGGTAAGTGTTAGAATCTCTTTACCAAAAACAAGACAAACACCGCCTGTACTAATGCCCAAAACCAGCCCTGTACAAAGAGCATGCACGATGGCAGAAGCCACTTTCTCAAATTCCTTTTCCCCGTAGCGCCGCGCAATCACCGCTGTGCTGCCGATACTGACCACCGTAAAAAAAGAAATAAAAATATTCATAATCAAGTTTGTCACACTGATACCCGCAATGGCAGCATCCGCCAGCTTTCCCGCAAAAAAAGCATCTACCGTACCGAGAAGCGTCTGTAGGATATTTTCAAGGATAATAGGAAGTGCCAGATAAAAAATACTGCGTTTCATTGACAAGCCTGCCTCCTTCTGTTAACATATTTTTTGTAAGTTACAGAACAATTTGTTTTATAATTTCATTATATTCTTGCCTAAGCCAAACGCAAGCATCAAACCTGCCAAGTTGTACCGTATCGAACAGTTGCCTGAAATTGTACGGTAGCACAAGTTTTAGAGAGGAAATCCTAGCCATGGACAGAAGACAACAAAAAACCAGAGCCGCTATTTTCGATGCTCTGGCACAACTTCTAACAGAAAAACAATTTCATCAGATCACAGTACAGGAAATTATTGACAAAGCCAATGTAGGTCGCAGCACCTTTTACGCGCACTTTGAGACCAAAGACCATCTCCTAAAAGAGCTTTGCACAGATTTGTTTTCTCACGTATTTTCTGACCACCTGGCATCTGAGAAAACCCATGACTTTTCCGCATCTTCAGGCAGCGCCGCAGAACTTGTCACCCATCTCCTATACCATCTGCGCGACGACAAGCGCAATATCATGGGTATTCTCTCCTGCGAAAGCGGCGAGTTATTTCTCCGCTATTTCAGAGAATATCTGTACCGTTTTTTCGAGGAAACACTGCTCCCGGAGCTTGAAACAAAGAAAGAAACCCTGCGGCAAATGCCGCAAGGTTTGCTGATTCATCATCTTTCCTGCAGTTTTATCGGTATGGTACAGTGGTGGCTTCGCCAAGGTCTTGTACAAACGCCAGAAGAAATAGCCTTCTGGTTTCTGGCTGTACTGCCTGCAAGGTTCTGACAATTTAACAATCATAGCCACCATTTCTGTTCTCTCTTTCGTGCAGTCCGCCCCTTCAGTGGATTTTGGAAAGAAAAATGGGCGGATTTAAGACCGCCCACTCTAAAATATCTCAATATTATTCCTGTATCTTCACTTCCGGCATCAGTTCATCATCAATGATTCCCAGAATATCCTCCAGTTCCGCAACCTGCTCCGGTGAAAAACGCTGCCGAATGCGTTTCATCACCGTACCGATATAATCATATGTCACACCGTAGGTCTGCATATACTTGTCGGTGACTTCCAGATAGTACTCCCGCTTATCCTGCTCACTTCTCACTTTGTTGACATAGCCCTTTTTCACCAGACTGCCTACTTTGTAAGCGGCATTGGGTGGCGACAGCTGGGCAAAAGACGCAAACTCGTTGATGGTCGGTCTTCCCATGGCGTAAATCAGTTCCACACACAGCACCTCCATGGCAGAAAGCGCATCCTCCACCTTAATGTCCTGATTGAACACCTTGGAATAGAGGCTCATCTTAAATTTTGTATAGATATCAGAAAAATTTTTCTCAAGCATCTCGCATTCATTCCTTCTTATGGCTATGCTGATATTTTAACAAATTCTTTGCATAAATGCAATGTTTATCTCCTTGCTTTACTGCGTAATCACAAAGGACAACTCGCCCTGCGCTGCGATTTCTCCATCTACTTTTGCAACGGCCTTGCCATAACCGATGGGTCCTCGCCGTTCGGTCAACTCACAGTAAAGTGTAAGCACATCTCCCGGAACCACCTGTCTTTTGAACCGACAATTCTTAATACCTCCAAATACTACCAGTTTTCCTCGATTTTCCGCTTCTGACAAAATTGCCACTGCGCCGGTCTGCGCCAGTGCTTCCATAATCAAAACCCCTGGCATGATCGGTCTTCCCGGAAAATGCCCCTGAAAAAACGGCTCGTTTACAGTCACACATTTCACTGCTTCAGCCCATTTTCCCTGCTCCATGTCGGTGACCCGATCGATGAGCAAAAATGGATATCTGTGTGGTAGTATTTCCTGAATTTGTCTGATGTCCAGTTCCATTATTTTATCCTCCGAAACAGAATTGATCCATTGTGTCCGCCAAAACCCAAAGAGTTGGACATAGCATAGTCACCCGCCATATCATTTCCAATATTTGCCACGATGTCCAGATCACATGCTTCATCAGCCACCTGATAGCCGACAGTCGGCGGTGCAAATTGATCTCGAAGTGCCGATACTGTCAAAATCGCTTCCACTGCACCAGATGCACCCAGCAGGTGACCTGTCATGGATTTCGTAGAGGACATCTTTACCTTGTACGCTGCATCACCAAAGGCAGATTTTACCGCAAGAGTCTCACATTTGTCGTTCATCGGTGTTGATGTGCCATGGGCATTAATATATACTACCTGCTCCGGCGTAATACCTCCATCTGCCATAGCTGCTTTCATGCAAGCTGCAGCGCCGCTGCCGTCTTCCAAAGGTGCTGTCATATGATGGGCGTCACAGCTTACGCCATAACCTGCAATCTCGCAGAGAATTTCTGCGCCCCTTGCTACTGCATGCTCATACTCTTCCAAAAGAAGAACGCCAGCACCCTCTCCCATAACAAAACCATCTCTTTCTTTATCAAAAGGAATGGAAGCGCGCTTCGGATCACAGGATTCAGACAGCGCTTTCATCGAAGTAAAGCCGCCGATTCCCAGTTCGCTAATACAACTTTCACTGCCTCCAGTCAGGAAAACTTCAGCATATCCGTCTCGAATCTGCCTGAATGCCTCTCCAATCGCATTAGTTGCAGACGCACAAGCTGTTACAACGCAAGTACAGCTTCCTGTAAATCCATGTTCGATGGCGACCATTCCTGCCGCCATATTAGTGATTGCCATAGGCACAAAGAGAGGCGATACCTTGTCGAAGCCCCGCTTCATCCCTTTGTAGTGCTCCTCTTCAATAGTAGGAAGACCCCCGATACCGCTGGAGATATTGACCCCGCAGCGAGATGGATCTTCCAGCTTCATATCCAATCCTGCCTGCTTCATGGCTGCCCTTGCAGCAACCAGCGCCAACTGCGTAAACCTTGCAGTGCGTCTTGCTGCCATCTTATCCATGTGATCGGTAATATCAAACCCCTTTAATTCCCCTGCTACCTTTACCTTGTGATTTTCGGTATCAAAGCCTTTGATAAAGTCTATGCCACATGTGCCTTTTCTAGCATTTGCCCACATTTCCTCTACTGTATTTCCGATGGGAGATACGGCTCCCATTCCAGTGATTACAACTCTTCTCTTCATGGTCTCTCCTTTATTAATACATGCCGCCATCTACTGCCAGCACTTGTCCGGTCACATAAGCAGCCTGTTCTGATGCGAAAAAGACTGCTGCCTGCGCCACATCTTGCGGTTTTCCCATACGCCCTGCCGGAATTGCAGCGGCTGCCGATGCAATCGCTGCCTCCGTCATGGCCTTCGTCATATCTGTTTCAATAAATCCCGGCGCGATAGCATTCACGGTAATATTCCTGCTCGCCACTTCCTTGGCAAAAGATTTTGTCATAGAGACAACGCCGCCTTTACTTGCCGCATAGTTGACCTGACCGGCATTGCCTAAAAGCCCTACTACACTGGACAGATTCACAATGCGCCCATAACGCTGTTTCATCATCTGGCGGCTCACCGCTTTCATCATCAGAAAGCTGCCTCTAAGATTGGTTCTGATCACTGCGTCAAAGTCTTCCTCGCTCATGCGCATGAGCAGATTGTCTCTGGTAATCCCAGCGTTATTCACTAAAATATCCACGCTTCCAAAGGTCTTTATGGCAGTTTGTGCGATTCTCTCACAAGCTGCCCATTCTGCAACATCTCCCTGAACAAGATCTGCCTGCACGCCAAAATTTCTGCACAGTTCGGCAGTTTCCTCGGCTGCGCTGCTGTTTCCGGCATAATTGATAAGCAGGTTTGCACCCCTCTTTGCAAATTCTACACAAATGGCTCTTCCAATGCCACGGCTCCCGCCGGTTACAATGGCTGTTCTATCTTTCATGATTATGCTGCGCCTCCCTTCAATTCTGTAATCACTTTCTGCAGATCCTCAAAAGTTTCAATATTCATGGTCCTGATTCCCCGATCCGTCTTCTTTACAAAGCCGGACAGTGCTTTGCCAGGTCCGATTTCCAGAATCGTGTCTACGCCAGCTTTTGCCATGGCTTTAATAGAATCTTCAAAATATACGCTGTGAGAAACCTGTTTCACCAGCAGCTCGCCGATGGTCTCACTGGGTCTTTTCTCCCGTCCAACTGCATTAAAAAGTACAGGAAACTGCATTTCTCCAAAGGCTGTTTCTGCAAAAATTTCTTTGAGTACAAGCTCTGCCGGTTCCATAAATGCAGTATGAAAAGGTCCGCTGACGGGAAGCGCCACACATCTTTTGGCGCCCTCTGCTGCTGCCAGCTCCGCAGCCGCTTCAACAGCCTCCTTCTCTCCTGCAATGACAATCTGTCCAGGACAGTTATAATTGGCAATCTGCACGCTGCCTTTGACCGAGGCCTTCTCGCAGCACTGTTCAAGAAGCTCTCTGTCAAGACCCAACACCGCTTTCATGGCACAGTCCACACCTTCTGCCGCCTTCGCCATGGCATTCGCCCGCTTTGACACAAGGGCAACAGCCGTCCTCGCGTCAAAGACGCCTGCGCTGTGCAGTGCCGAGTATTCGCCTAGCGAAAGCCCTGCCGCCATAACCGGTTTTATGCCGATCTCCTCCAGCGCAGGCAGTAGTTCTGCCAGCACGCCCGCAGCAAAAGCAACCATGACAGGCTGGGTATTTCTCGTATCGGAAAGCTGCGCCAAAGGTCCTTCAAAAGCAATTTTCCTTTGCTCTTTTGGCAGAATATCGAAAATCTCGTGAAATTTCTCCGACTCCTCATAAAAATCTTTGCCCATGCCTACAGATTGACTTCCCTGACCTGCAAATAAAATTCCTAACTTCATATCTGACTCCATTCCGCTGCCAACTCTTCCATCAGCGCTTTTACCGTAGTCATCTCATTGATTCTGCCTACATTGTCGCCACAGAAAAACAGCCCTTCTTCATAATTTCCATAGTAACCTTTTATCAAAGCCTGATTAATGCAATAAGGCGTTTTTGCCGGATCACAACTGTGAATACATCTGATGCACTGCTTTGGCGCAAACCGCTCTCCTGCTGCAACTCGCTTCATCAGCGGTGTTTTAAGGCCTCTCCCCGGCATGCCTACAGGACTTTGCAGAATCATCACATCTTCTGCATTTGCACGTACAATTACATCTTTAAAGTCTCTGCTGGCATCGCATTCTTCGGTTGCGATAAAACGGGTAGCGATCTGCACCCCTGATGCACCCTGCGACTTCACTTCCTGCATATCGGTACGGTCAAAGACGCTGCCAGCTGCAAAGACCGGAATATCTCCAGCTTCGCAGATCACTTCACAAATCAGCTGCGGCAGCGGTTTTGCACTGCCAGCTGCTTCCTCTCTGGTAAATCCCAGATGACCTCCCGCTCTGCTTCCCTCTACCACAATAAAATCTGCTTTGCGATTATGCCGCTTTTGCCACATAGACAGAATCGTTTTCGCTGCACGACCGCCGGAAACGATAGGTGCAATCATCACATCAAATCCCTTTGTCAGTTCGGGAAGGGACAAAGGAAGCCCCGCTCCGCTGATTACCGCATCAATTCCGCTTTTACATGCAGTCTTTACTAGGTCTGCAAATCCAGTAGTTGCTACCATAGCATTGACTGCGATGATACCTTTTCCTTTTGCAATCTGCCGAGCTTTTGCTATCTCCGCCTGCAGCGCCCTTCTGTTAGCTTTTTCCGGATTTTTCCAGAAATCAGCTTCACGAAAGCCAATATTCACGGTGGAAATGACGCCCATGCCTCCACAGGCTGCAACCGCTCCAGCAAGTCCTCCCATGGAGATACCAACGCCCATACCGCCTTGAATGATCGGTACTGCCAATCTATCTAATATCTTCATATTCTTTTACCATTTCTTCAAAAATTTGACGCAGCGGACGGATCTCTTTTACCATACCGCTGACCTGACCTGCCATCAATGAACCGTTTTTTACATCGCCCTCCAGCACTGCTTTACGCAGGGATCCCAGTGTAAACTTCTCCAGTTCCATCTTGTCTGCACCGCTCTGTTCCATCTTCAGATACGCTCTAGTCATAGGATTTTTCAGACAGCGCACCGGCGCACCGGCACTGCGTCCAGTAACGATAGTTGCATTATCGCCAGCCTTGACAATGGCTTCTTTATAGTTCTGATGAATGGGACACTCGCAGCTTGCCAGAAGACATGTGCCGACCTGCACGCCACAGGCTCCCAGAGTAAATGCTGCTGCCATCTGCCTGCCGCCTGCAATGCCGCCTGCTGCAATGACCGGCACATCCACATTGTCACAAACCTGCGGCACCAGCGCCATAGTGGTCAGTTCTCCAATGTGACCACCGCTCTCGCATCCCTCTGCAATGACGCCGGAAACACCGATAGATGCCAACCTCTTTGCCAGCGCAACCGATGATACAACAGGAAAAACTTTAATTCCGGAAGTTTTCCATTCTTCCACATATTTTCCAGGGTTCCCCGCTCCCGTCGTCACCACAGAAATACATTCTTCAGTGACAATTTTCGCCATTTTATCCGCCTCCGGATTCATCAGCATGATGTTGACACCAAAAGGTCTGTCAGTCATTTTTTTGCAAATTCTAATCTGCTCTCTAAGATTTTCAGCCGTCATGCCGCCGGCACCGATAATCCCAAGCGCGCCGGCATTAGAGACCGCAGCTGCAAATCCGCCGCTTGCAATATTAGCCATGCCGCCCTGAAAGATTGGAAATTCTATATTTAAGAGTTCATTAATTTTCATAGATTATTTTACCTCACTTGTGATATACATGCCGCCGTAGGAAAGCCCCGCGCCAAAGCCAGTACAAAGAAGAGTGGTGTCATTTTTTAGAAGCCCCTGCTCTGCCATTTCACACAGCGCAATAGGAATGCTGGCAGCCGAAGTATTTCCATAGTGGTACAAATTCTTAAAGAATTTTTTCTTCTCGCCGCCGATACGCCTTGCAGCAGCGTCAATGATACGTTCATTTGCCTGATGACAGACGAAGTAATCAATATCATCCTTACTTAAATCGATTTTCTTCAGCACTTCGCCGATACACACCGGTACTTTGCTTACCGCAAAACGGTATACCTCCTGACCGCCCATTTCAATAAAGCTGCCCCGGAGGCAGTGAAGCACCTGCCTATTAGGTTCACAGCCGCCATAGAATGCAAAGCCTGCGTCTTCATGCCATTTCATCACAGCAGCACCGGCTCCGTCACCAAACAGCACACAAGTTGCCCTATCCTCCATATCCATAAAGGAAGAAATCTTTTCACTGCCGATAATCAAGGCATACCTGTCTTTCTGATTTGCAAGCAGCCCGTTTGCCAAATGGCATCCATAGATAAAACCAGCACAAGCCCCATTTATATCCAAGGCGAAAACTTCTTGAGAAAGTCCCAGTCTTCCGCAGACATCGCAGGCTGTCGCCGGCGTATGATCGTCGGGTGTAAAGGTGCAGACAATACATATGGCGATTTTTTCTTTCGGAATCCCCGCATGATGGAGCGCCATCTGTGCAGCCTCAAAAGCCATGTCTGTATTGGTCTTTTTTACGGCAAAATACCGACTGCGTATGCCAGACTTTTCCCTGATCCAGTCATCGCTGGTGTCTACTGTCTCTGCTAAGGTTTCGTTAGTAACCGTAAGATCGCCAGCTGCACGCCCCAGTCCGATTATTTTAATTCCTGCCATAATAGATCCTCCGCCTTCTTCGTAGGTTTCCCTATCCTTCTAATCTGCTTATATCGTTCTTTTATCAGATTTTCTCCGCCGATTTTTTCAAGAGCTGCAAGAGAAGATTCGATTTCTCTTGCCACGCGCAGGAAAACATCCCCCTTTTCAGGAATCACACAGTCACAAATGCCCAGACTTTGCAAATCTTCTGCAGTCAGTTTCATCACTTCCGCTGCTTCTTCCCAGCGTTTAGCATCTTTCCATAAAATGCTTGCAAAGCCTTCCGGTGACAGAATAGAGAAAATGCTGTTTTCCAGCATTACGATCCTGTCTGCAACACTGAGGGCAAGGGCACCGCCGCTTCCTCCTTCACCGATAAAAATGGCAACCGTCGGGACTTTAAGGCGAGACATCACTGCGATAGACTGCGCAATCGCCTCTCCCTGACCGCCTGCTTCTGCTTCGATACCTGGATAAGCCCCCGGCGTATCTATGAAGGTGATAACAGGTCTTCTGAATTTTTCCGCCTGTTTCATCAGGCGAATGGCTTTTCTATATCCTTCCGGATTCGGCATGCCAAACCGGTACACCATGTTCTCCTGTAAATCTCTGCCTTTCTGATGACCAATCACCGTGACAGGGCGACTGCGAAACAATGCAAGACCGCCTAAGATGCTGGCGTCTTCTCCATGGTTTCTATCCCCCGCCAAAGGGAAAAAATCATCGAAAATCGCTTCGATATAATCCCGACATGTAGGTCTATCCTGCGCTCTTGCCAGTTTCACCCGCTCCGCTGCAGATATCTTTTTTATGTTCATCGTTTTCCCCTCCTGTCATGAACCTGCAGCAAAAATGCCAGAGTCTGCCGCAAATCTGTTCTTGGCACGACTTGATCCACAAATCCATGTTCCAAAAGATACTCCGCCGACTGAAACCCCTCCGGCAATTCCTGCCCGATGGTCTGCTCAATAACTCTTGGCCCTGCAAATCCAATCAGCGCACCGGGTTCAGCTAAAATAACATCGCCAAGACTTGCAAAACTTGCGGTCACACCGCCTGTAGTCGGATGGGTCAGCACAGAAATAAACAAATTCCCTTCTTCGCCGTGTCTTGCCACTGCCGCCGCAGTCTTTGCCATCTGAAAAAGAGATAAAATTCCTTCCTGCATTCTGGCGCCTCCTGAGGCTGCAAAAATAATCAGCGGCAGTCTATTCTTTGCAGCATATTCACATGCTCTGGTGATTTTCTCACCTACAGCAGTTCCCATACTTGCCATCATAAAGCGACTGTCCATGGCGCACACGACTACCTTATAACCACTAATCTTCCCAGTGCCTGTCAGAACTGCTTCTTTCATTCCTGTCTTTTGCTGCTGATTCAAAAGCTTTTCTTCATATCCCGGAAAGTCCAGTGGATTTTTTCCTTTCATACTGCCACAAATTTCCCGAAAAGATTTTGGATCCAGTACCGTCCGCAGTCTGTACTTGGCCGAAATACGAAAGTGATATCCGCAGCAAGGACAAACGTACAGATTTTCTAGCAGTACATCCTTTGTATGTTTCGCCTGGCATTCAGGGCATGAGATGACTTTGTCGCCATCTTTCATCTCACGCAGCGCCGCCAGTAAATCTCGTTTCTGTTTAAATGGATTCATTTCTGCCTCCTGCCGCCTCATAAATTGAGAGAAGTTCCTTAAGATGTGCCTCAATATAACCGGTATCATATCCGCCCCGCAGAAAATCCTGCTGATACATCAGCAGGTGCTGTACCGGCAAAGTAGTCTGTACTCCGTTGATAACAGTTTCCTCCAAAGCCCTTCGCATGCGGCGCACCGCTTCCAGACGGCTTTCGCCCTTTGCGATAATCTTTGCCACCATGGAATCATAGTACGGACTGATCTCACAGCCGTTATATAAAGCGCTGTCCACTCTGATTCCTGCACCTGCTGGAAAATGAATAAAGTCTATCTTTCCTGGACATGGCGCAAAATTTTCAAAAACTTTCTCCGCAGTAATTCTGCACTCGATGGCATGACCGCTCATGGTAATATCCTTCTGCTCAAAGCTCAGCGGAAGACCGCTGGCAATGCGCAGCTGTTCTTTCACTATATTGACGCCGGTCACCATTTCCGTCACCGGATGTTCTACCTGGATTCTCGTATTCATTTCGATAAAGTAAAAATGCTCATCTTTATCTACGATAAATTCCACGGTGCCTGCATTTTCATAGCCGCAGATTTTTGCTGCTTTAACGGCTGCCTCACCCATCTGGCAGCGAAGCTGTTCCGAAAGTCCCCAAGCAGGCGCTTCCTCTAACAGTTTCTGATTCCTCCGCTGAATGGAGCAATCTCGTTCCCCCAGATGCACTACGTTTCCACGGCTGTCTGCCAAGATCTGAAATTCAATATGTCTTGGATTTTCTATGAGCTTTTCCACGTACATTTCACCGTTTCCAAAGCAGCTTTCTGCTTCTTGTGAAGCTGTTTGAAATCCCTTACGAACTTCTTCCGTATTGAAGGCTTTGCGCATGCCGCGACCGCCTCCCCCTGCCGAAGCCTTGAGAAGAACCGGATAGCCGATGCGTTCTGCTTCTGCCACAGCTTCTTTTTCACTTGTTACGGCGCCATCTGAACCCGGAACCACTGGAACACCCGCCTCTATCATCATACGTCTTGCGGCTGCTTTATTTCCCATCGCATCAATCACCTGCGAGGAAGGTCCGATAAATTTCAGACCTGCTGCCTCACAGCTTCTTGCAAAGTCACTGCTCTCTGACAGAAAGCCAAAACCGGGATGGACAGCATCACAGCCTGTAGCTTTTGCCGCCTCGATCAAATTCGCTATGTGCAGATAGCTTTCGCTAGCTCTAGGGCCTCCAATACACACTGCTCTAGTTGCAATGATTCGATGCAAAGCCTGACTGTCAGCTGTAGAATAAACAGATACCGCCTCTATGGAAGAATCCAGACACTCTCTGATAATCCTTACAGCAATTTCCCCCCGATTCGCAATCAAAACTCTCTTTAGCATGGCTCAACCTCAAACAAAACCTGATCAAATTCAACCAATTCCCCATTGACGCCCCCTGCGCTGCGGATGATGCCATCCACTGGCGACTTCAGTTCGTTCATCATTTTCATGGCTTCTACCACGCAGAGAACCTGACCCTGTTTCACCTGCTGTCCTACTGTCACAAAGGGAGGCTTCCCAGGTTCTGGCGCAGCATAGTAGATACCGACAATCGGCGATTTAACTTCTATGAAGTTTGAGGACTGAGGTTCCTTCTGTGCTGGCTGCAAAGATTGCATCGCTGGCACACGCAGATCTTTGTCAATCTGCTGCAGCTGCTGAGGCTGCCCGCTTTTTTCCATACGTAGATGAAAACCGTCAGCCTCTACTTCCAGCACTGTCAGAGATGAAGTTTCAAATCGCTCAATCAGATTGTAAATTTCCCTTTCTTCCATGGTTATGCCTGATACTTTTCAATGGCTGCTACGATGTCACTAACCAGCTTCATATTGCCCAGTTCCTCATCAGGAATCTTGATGCCGTACTTCTCTTCAATCGCCATCACCAGTTCCACTGCATCCAGAGAATCGATATTCAAGTCATCTGCCAGACTTGCTTCCGGGGCAATCTTATCCTCGTCACATCCTAACGTATCAACCATAATTTCTTTCACTTCTTCAAATTTCATTTTTATGTACTCCTTCTCGTTTTCTAATTCAAATTTTTTAATTAAAATAATTTATTTAAAATATTTTAATTAAAATTCTTTAACTAGAATAGCACTGCCGGAAGGATTTGTCAATAGACGAAAAAAATTTTCACAGGAATTACAAAAACCATAGAAAAACTCCGCAATTCTTCCCTGAATTACGGAGTTTTGATTCTATTCATATTAAGTTTTTATTTCGTCAAAGCCGTCATCTCATAGCTTGCACAAAGCATCGCTTATTTGTAATTTGCAATTCTTGCTCTGGTTCTCTCTTCTCCTAGGATCTGCTGAATTTCCCAGACATCCGGAGACTGCGCTCTTCCCATCAGTGCGATTCGGATAACCGTACTGACATGCCCTACGTGCCCTTTATACTCTTCCGGATGTTTTTTAAAGTCTTTCGGTTTTGCAGCATAGCCCATTTCCGCTGCCATGGTTCTAATCTTGTCAAACCACTGACTCTGATCATCCGCGTGATTATAGTTTTCCAGATATCCCGCCAGAATTGCCGTAATATCCTCTGCCGGCACCTCTGCTGGCATTTCATCTTCGATTTTGAACATATCGTCAAAAAAGTAACTGATAAATTCTACGATTTGCTGTGCATAGATCAGATCTTTTCTCGGCTTGTTGTCATTTCTTCCCAGATCCAGGATTCTTTCCAGATACTCCCTATCTTCAAAGATATGCAAAATTTCCGGTTTGAACTCCTGCGCCCAGTCTTTTAGAAACTCATACAGTTCACATGCAGGAATGCGAAGAAGCACGTCTTTGCTGATGTCATTTAATTTATTCAAGTCAAAGAGTGCGCCGGAATTGCTCATCTTTTCTGTGGTAAATGCAAATTCATCGATGTCTGCTTCCGGATGTTCCATTCTCCATTCCTCAAAATTAGAGTTGAGAATCGTCAGCAGATATTCTCTAACTGCTGCAGGGTGATAACCCTGATTTCTATAGTAATCTAGCGAAAGTTCAGGATCCTTTCTCTTGGAAAGCTTTCTCTTGTTGCCCTCTTCATCTAATTTCATCAGCTGCGCCGTATGGCAATAAACAGGCGGCTCCCATCCCAGCTTTTCAAAGAGTTCCACATGAATCGGCAGCGACGGCAGCCATTCTGCACCGCGCACCACATGAGTCGTACGCATCAGATGATCGTCTACAACATGTGCAAAATGATAGGTCGGAATCCCAGTCGCCTTTAAAATGACTACGTCCTGGAAATTCTCCGGCATTTCAAGAGTGCCTCTGATGGCATCCTCTACTTTGATCTTTCTCACATTCTCATCAGTTGCTTCAGGGGTTCCGCCGGAACGCAGTCTGATGACATAGGACTTTCCTGCAGCCAGATTCGCCTCGATTTCCTCCATGGAGAGTTCTCTATTCTTTGCGTAAATACCGTAAATTCCCGGATTGGCTTTAGAAGCTTCCTGCCCTGCCCTGATCTCTGTGATTTCTTCTTCTGTGAGGAAGCATGGATATGCCTTTCCCTCTGCCACCAGTTTCTTCGCAAAGCACTGGTAAATCTCCCCACGCTGGCTCTGCGTATAGCAGCCATAATCGCCGCTCTCACCGTCAAGACCTGCACCTTCGTCAAAGTTGATGTCAAAGAAACGCAGGGAATTGATAATAGTCTCTACCGCCCCTTCCACATAACGCTTATCATCGGTATCCTCAATTCGCAGGTAAAACACGCCGCCGCTCTGGTGAGCAAGGCGCTCGTCCACAAAGGCGCCGTAAAGATTTCCAAGATGAATAAAGCCCGTCGGGCTAGGACCCAATCTCGTTACTTTTGCACCTTCCGGCAAATTTCTCTTCGGATACTGGGCTTCTATTTCTTCTGTTGTTTTCTTAATATGCGGAAACAAAAGATCCGCTAATTTATAATAATCCACTACAAAAATCCTCCATTTTGGTTTTTCTAACAATAGCACATAATCCATATTATTATATACTTTCCGACGTATGAATTTCAAGGTTTTTGACAAAATAATTATACGCTCATTTTATTGCTTGTTCTCTTGGAACTTTAAATTATTAGGAGGTTTTATGAGTGAAAATAAATATCAGTATTTTCTGGAGCATTTTACCGGACAGCTGCCCCTTGGCGAAGCCTTTGATCTAGTTGAGCGCCAGATTGTAATCGGAGGAAGGCACGGCAGACTATACTTTGTCGATGGGCTCTCCGACAGTGAAAAACTGCAGCTTCTCTTTAATTTTTTACTGGCTGTTCCAGAAGACCGCATGCAGAAAGTAGAGAATACAGAACAATTCGTCGCAGAACTTTTCCCGTTTATCAACAGTTCGATTGAAACCGACATCGACGCAGCAGTGAAGTTTCTCTATTCCGGTCTTTCTCCCATTATTTTAGACGGATTCGATAAAATTATCGTCGCAGATACAAGAAGATATCCGCAGAGAGGTGTTGAAGAGCCGGAAAAGGAGAAAACCTTGCGCGGTCCCAAGGACGGTTTTACAGAAAACTTCATGGATAACCTGGGCCTCATCCGCCGTCGTATTCGTGACAATAGGCTGATTTTCGAGAAATACACAGTAGGTGAAAAATCTCGTACTGACGTAGCGGTCTGCTATATGAAAGGGGCTGCCGATACCGACCTGGTGCAGCGAGTTGAAAAAGGGCTTTCAGAAATCGTAGTTGACAGTGTTTCCATTGGAGATCAGACTATCGTCGAACAACTGATCACAAATTTAACTGGCGGCAAGCGCAGATGGCGACTCAATCCATTTCCTAAGGTGCGCTACACCCAAAGACCTGATATTATTTCCGCCCATCTGACAGAAGGAAAAATTGCTCTTGTCATCGACAATTCACCGACGGTAGTTCTGATTCCTGTGGGAATTTTTGACTTTACGCAAGATGTAGATGACTACTATTTTCCTTTGATTACAGGAAATTATCTGCGCATTCTACGAATTTTCAACATGCTGGTCATTTTGCTGCTGACGCCTATTTATCTGCTCATCGTTGAAGGAGATATTCCGCCGCCGGGTGATATGGATTTTATCACGCCAAAGGATCCTTATGCGCTTTCGGTATTCTGGCAATTTATCCTGCTGGAACTTGCCATCGACGGTCTGCGACTTGCCTCTCTCAATACGCCGGAGTCTCTAGGCATGTCACTTTCTGTCATCGGTGCCCTGATTCTTGGAGAGTTTTCCGTGGATTCCGGCTGGTTTATCCCACAAACAATTTTAATGATGGCAGTGGTATCCCTGGCATCCTTTACCCAGCCAAGTATCGAGCTGTCTTACGGTGTAAAATTTATTCGCCTGCTTATGCTCATCGGCGCCATGCTCTTTGGAGTTGCCGGTCTCATTGGTGCCCTCCTACTGGGTATGTTACAAGTTGCCATTACAAAAACTCTCAGCGGTCATTCTTATCTCTATCCGCTGATTCCTTTCAAGTGGAGCGCTCTCAAAAAACTAATATTCAGGACGGCAAAGTAGCCGCCCTGAATATTTTTTCTTAAAATATTTAAATGAAATTAAAAACCGTAGCCAAAATCGTTGTGATAATGATAGCCGGTACTATACCCTGTAATATAATTAATTACACTTACAACCATACCGATAATGCAAATCGCAAAGATAACCAGTCCGATGATAATCAGGGCTTTTGCCCAAGTCGGCATACCTTTCTGTGCCTGCGGATATTCCTGGCTTCCCTGTTCATAGCGATACTGCCCTGCACTGCCCGCTTCATAAATACGGTACTCTGGCTTTAGCGGATAGTCTCTGCGAATAATCAAATATACAATCACACCGATAAAGCTCGGCACCAGAGCTGCAACAAGTGCCCACAGCCACGGTGAACAATCCACTCTCTTATTGGCATCGCGATAAACTAAAACTGCCAGAAGAATAGGAACCCCTAATGCAAAGATTAAAATCAGCGGAATTATTAAAATCATAAATATGCTTCCAATAATCATATCTTTATCTCCCTTCAAAAAGTCTTTCGACAAATTTCTGCTTATAGTATACCACATTTTATCCTTGGTGCATATGTTATTATTGAAACTTTTAACCCCGAGGTGAACCCATGGCTTATAACACACGAGAGCTTTTCGCCCGCCTGATTCAGTGCGAGGCAGGGGGCGAAGGGGAAGATGGTATATGCGCACGGAATTACCGCCAAAAGAAAATGGAGATTTTATACAAGAAATTTGCATTTTCCTCTTGATAAATCCACGCATTGCGTGTATAATATAATTAAAGATAAGGAAAGGAGGAAAGCACATGAATGGGTAAACATGATAAGAAAAAAGACCCGCGATTACATAGTATAGCCGACAACATAATCGCAGGTCTGGTATCAGGACTGGTGCTCCTGCTGGTAGATACATACCTGCTGTGAGCACCGGGGCGAAAGCCCCCGTCTGACTATATTTTACCCTTAAAATTTTCGTGTGTCAACAGCTATGGGAATCGTAGGATATATTGGCATTGCAGTCATTGTCTGCACAATCATTTACGGTGTTGTTGAACTATGTAAGTATTACAAGGAGAAAAAAGATGGAAAGTAAGATTAAAGAGGCTCGTAAAGCTGCCGGATTAACGCAGAAACAAGTCTATGAGATTTTGGGCATTCCCGCGCGCACGCAGCAGGACTGGGAAGCAGGGAAGCGTACTCCTGCTCCATGGCTTGAAGAGATGGTTATCCGTGAATATCAGCGAATTGCAAAAAATGAAAAGAGCCAGGGTTAATGCCCTGGCTAAAATTTTGTAGTCAAACTAAATCTCCATAGTTTTGTCTGCAATAGAAAAGCCGAAGAATATAAACAGTTTTCTCCTTTTCCCCTACTCTGTAAATCAGAATATAGTTTTTGATTACAGCTTTGCGATATCCTAGCACACGAAGTCGTGAATCACGACACTGCTCATACATCAAAGGCATGCCCTCAAGATTAGTATAGCATTTTTCAACCTCATCGGCAAATGCTGCAGCGGCTGAAGGATTTGCGAGGGAATTTGCAATATATCCCAAAATCCCATCTAAGTCCTGCACCGCCTGCTCTGTTTCAACTACCTTATAACCCATACTTTCCTCTTAAATCGTTTAATGCGGTACGTGCCTCTACAAGCTTTCCTTCGCTAACTTCCGCTTCGGCTTCTGCTAATTTTGCATAAATTTCCTGCATCCATAGTTTTTCTTCATAAGCTTTCATACTCATGATAACCATATCGCCATATCCGTTTTTTGTGATATAAACCGGTTCCATGGATTCATTGCACATTTGAGAGATTGCTGCGGTATCTTTCAGATCCCTTATTGGAATTATTCTTGGCATAGAATCAGCTCCTTTCATGGCATAATTATATCATAATTGTGTCGCAAAGACAAGAACCGTAAATTGCTCTATTTATACTTCTCCCAGTACTTAATCAGCGCTCTTGCCGTCGCCTTGCCGTAAGCCTCTAGCTCTTTTTTTGTGTCAAAACCTTTCCGGTCGGTTTTGTTGTCCAAAAAGCCGTATTCCACCAGTACTGGCACGCCAACGCCCTTGAGGAAGTACAGGTCATTGGTATACTTAACGCCTCTGGTGTTCTGCCCTTCCTTTTTCAGTTCCGCGATAATCAGATCAGCTAGCACCTTGCCGAGGCGACTCTTTGTCACGGTGCCCTTCCATACCCAGACTTCGTCACCATCGCCGCCACCGGCATTAAAATGTCCGTCAACGGACACTACTCTGTAGCCTTTCGCTTTGTACCTCGCCATGTCAGCAACGTGCGCCGCAAGTGACATGCCGCTACCGTCCTTTTCCGGGTATGCAACCTTGTATGTACGCCCCTTGTGCGCCAGCAATTCCTTTCTGCATGCTGCCATCACAACTCTTGCCATATCTGCTTCCACAAACTTTCCGCTGACGGCACCGGGGTCGCTGCCGCCGTGCCCTGCAGATAAATAGAATAAAATTGGTTTCTTTGCCATAATACACCTCCAAAATAAAAAGCCCTGCGGAGTGCAGGGTAAATTGACTATTGCATAATCTCTTTTTTCGTGGTATATTGGAGTCAAGAGGAAAGCCAAGCGGCCGACCCTCTAAGTAGAATTTGAATTATGTTTCAAATAACCGCCTATTGGATTGCAGCCTGGGCGGTTATTTATTTTCGGTGGTTATCCCATCTGACAATCCCAATAATCATCAATACGATGACGAGGATTTCGTAGTCAGACATTCGGTTCCCCTTTCCGAAGGTCAACCGCTTTTATGGCTTACTCTTGACTATATGTATTATACCACGCCTTGTTCCTGCGGACAAGGTTGTTTATTTTTCATCGACTTCCGGCAGCCCTGCCACGCTTGTAAGCAACGACAAAATTCCGGCTAAAACTGCAGCTGACACCGTTACCTGCCAGCTCACATCTGTTAGTACCACGCTTGTCCCAATCATGGCAACGGCTGCCTGTGCCATCGTCTTAATTGCTCTGATTCCTGCTGCTTTAAGCCATTTCTTACTCATTTTCATACCTCCTACTTTCCTTTATGTTCTAAATATGCTATTTCCGCTTTGTTTTCGTCTACGCGCTTAAATACTGTTTTCACATCTCGCTCCAGAACTGCGGTGCGCTCGATAAGATTGTTATGCTTGTCCTGCTTTTCCTCAAGACGCTGGATATCTTTTCTGACTTCAGCTAGCGCCGCATCAACCTTAATGTCCTGCGCTCTTTGCTGTTTACTGGACACTATCAGCTGGACAACAATCAATCCTGCTGCGGTAATCGCCGCTGTCATAATTTCTGTCATATGTACTCCTTTACTCCGTTACTTCCGCCCACAGACTTTCTGTTCCTACGGCACCCGGCTCCCATACGTTACCGTCAACTAAGGATTCCCACGTTTTACCGTTATGGATTACTTTGTCACCTGCTACATACGCATTAGTGCTGTCAGGCTGCTCCCACGCCGGGATAATGTCCGGATTTGGGATAAGCACCTTTGCCCAAAGACTAGGTGCATCTACTGGTGTCCAGGTTTCCTGCGTGTCGTGTTCCTGCAGACACCGGTATAAAGCGCCATCATATGTAAGCCTGTCCCCAACCTTGACGCAAATCTCCGGGCGCCACACTGGATACCAGTCTGCGTGTTGCAACGCTACCTCATCTGGGGCGGTTGGCAATGATCCTTTAAGCACTCCTATCAGTTCCTTTTGTTTATTAGTTAGCATTTTTTATTACCTCCCGTTTAATTTCATCGACTACCCTATCAACCATACTGTAAGATAATCCATATGCAGTAGCTTCTGGTATAGCCTCAGGCACATAAGCAACGCCTACCGATCCTGGAAGCATCGCTTTTTTTGACACACCATATAGCAAATCATTATACGGCTTTACATAATGCGTAAATTCGCCTGTACTCAGGTTTAAGTTGATAGGTTTTACGAATATGTCAACAGTAGTTGTATTGGATTGTGTAGTTATATACGTTCCCCACAAAAGTTTAGACCTGATATAAAGATTCTCAACGCTGTAGTCTTTTGTTTTTTCTGCATCAATCTCTTGCGCATTCTCGGAGTCGAACGTTTTAATATCATTAATATCTATTAGTAATAATTTTATGCCATCTGCACAAGCCAGTAAAGGTCTTGTGGCTGATGTCCAATCCTTAATCACGTCTACCATTAAGTCCCCGGATTCGGCGATACATACATTCATATAGCACAAATTTGATTTTAAAGGTGCTATATAGTAGCCAGAATTCTGACTAAACAATCCGCTAAACGAGCTGAGATTGTTTTGATTAACCACCGGCGCAACTTTAGTGGATTTTATGACAATCTCACCATTGTCCTCCAAAGAAAACAGTGCCGCAGCAAACCAATTTGAAGAGCTTTTGTTAAAATACATACTTACCAGCACTTTCGAGTCATCTATAACTTTGCTTGCCCAATGCGAATATCCGTCGCGAAAAGTGAATTCTGTAAACTTTTTGGTTGGTATCACCTTTGTAATAGTTGGTGTACCGTCATCTGCAATTAGCACCTGAATCCCTCTATATAATTGATTTATATAAAGAGACTCCACAAACACATTATTAGTTCCAAGCACTGCGCTGAATGCACCATATGTATTACTTACCGTTGTTGCTACGTTATCGGACACACTTTTATAAATATTTGTGGTAATTTTAGTAAGATCCGTCACGTAACACGTTAAATACCCCCTAACACAAAATACACTTATCAAAAATGGACCTATTACATGCGAATTGATAAAAACGCATGCTGAAGCGCTGGTTTGATGTTCTGAAAATGTAGTTTTTTCTACAGTAAATCCTGTAGACGCATTTGGACGAAATACTAAAAGTATCGCACTAAAATACTGGGCGGTACTGCTCGAAATTTGATTTGGCGTATATGCAAAAGCATGCGTATACACCCCATTAATATATTTTATATTTTGTACAGCCTCTTGACCATTCTGGGCTAAATCCGAAAATGAGTAAAAAGACATATTGTACGAAAAGCTGCCAGCAGTAAGATTCATGCTATTGTTATTAATCTGTTGGTACACTAAATTACTAACGCCAGAGTCGTAACCAATTTGTCTAAATTCCATTACAATCATAATATTGCCATTACTATCCTCTGCACAGCCTATACTCTTTAAACGGTCCATTAGTTTATAGCCTTTTCCGACTAAACTTATGTCCAAAGTATTAGAGTGAAAAATTATATTATCTATGTTTTTAATTATAGTAATATGCACTTCTGAGGAAGTAACATAATCGCCATATCCCTGCGTACAAATTAGTACACTGTGATCTGTAAGTTCTGCTGTACAGGTCTTTAAATATGCAGGGCTTTGGATATAATTTTCGCTGTAAGATATATTAGCAACATTATTGATATCCGCACTAGGTGTTCTTTGCAAAAATACATTGCCTTCAATTTTCTTGTCAGTAGCGTTTATAACATTTCTTTGCATTGAGTTTTTCACTTTTAAGCCTTGCCCCCCCCCCATACATAATTTTACATTTTCCCATTGATAACTCCTTCCTGCACTTGTGCGATAGTATCATTTTTTATCTGTTCCACCAGTTCGTCAGGGATGCCGTATGGATTCGGCTCTACGTAATCAGGATTTTCATAAAATCCGTTTTCTGCAGTATAACAGTACTTGCCCACTACAACGTTTTCCGGTATATCCACACCTGTACAAACCTCAACATCATCAGCAACAAATGCAATATCTTTGTTCACCAGTCTGGGATAACCGTTGCTCATGTACTCAACTTCCGTGTCAAAATCCACCAATACATGTGATATTCTATCTACAATTATGTTCATAGCGTTATTCCTCCATATTTCCTAGAATTATAACTTTACCGCTTGAGTTGTATTTCATATTATTTTTTGCAACTCCATCTATCCGGTCAGTACTGATATCCCAAGTCTCAAATAACGGTATCCAGATATTGTCCGGATAAGCCGTACCGACTCCGTGTGAAACACTGGCTATTGATACAATGGAATTTGCATGTATTATAGGTTTCTCCACGGTGCTTATACTCTTCAGACTTCCGGAACCTACATCTGTACCAGTTGCAATACCACTTTTAATAACAGTGGCTGTAACGATATTGCTTGCGTCCACATGGACCCATGATGTTACTAAATCCGGATAACTGGTATATATGAGTAATGGTTCTGTATTTATATAATCAAAGGCTGTGAGCAGATAGACTCCACTCGTAGCGTTTTTATTCTGCATAGGGATGTCAATTGTTGCAGATGTACTAGACAATACAAAAGCATCGGAAATCGTTAAGATAGCGCCTTTTAGCCTACTCTCCACGCCAGAAGAAGAAGATTTTGCTGCCCACAATATCAAAAATTTATTATCACTGATTTGTGTATGTGCACTCGGAACCGAGATTACTCTGTAATTACTGTATGTAGGGTCAACCTTTAGTTTCGTGCCGTAGGTTATTTCATCATTATCATCTATCGTGATAACTCGTGCACACAAACCATCTCCCTCATATGTTCTCTCTGAATAAACCATAAGCAAGTGATTTACGTCAAGTCGTGTAATATCAATGTAATAATCGTTTCTTGGGTCGCCCGTCGCTTTTTCTTGGGTTATTATCACGTATGGATTATTTGAATCGTTTGTAAACTGCACAATCATGCAAGCAAGCCAATTATTGCTTCCGCCATCTACGAACAACAACATCCTGTCATCATCTTTGTCTAACCAAAACATATGCATGTCCTGCTGATACCTTCCCGATGACCCCGATGAACGCAGTAGCTTAGTCCAATCTTTCGTAATTGACATATCGCTGTAATTAACTGATACTTGTACAAGCACTGTGTCATAGGAAGATTTTCCAGAAGAATAATACTGTCCATACCCGATAATGATTTTTCCGTTAGTCCTACATGACATATCTAATGCTCCTACAGGTCCTACATACCCTAAGTCCAGCACTGTGGATTTCGTTAGCGAACGTGTATCATCGTCCAATGTAACGATGTAAACATATATATGCCCATAAGTAGTACCCGCACCCGTGGCCCCACTTTCCGTTATCGCATACGCAACAGCTACATGGGTATCGTCAATTTCACACTGTTTTATAATCGCTGTTTTTCTTGCACCTGGTACTGCTGAAAATGCATAGCTATTGTCAATCCGCTGTACAAAATTTCCAGATTCAATATCAGCATCTGTGCTATATCCAAGTAGTTCAATACCATTTCTTATGTTTATTCCACCACCGCCACCTATAATTTTCGCCTTTCCCATAATTAAACTCCTGTAAATCTTACGTTAATATCAATTTCCGGTATTTCCAGCGCCTTAGCAATCACATATCCGTCAAATGTTTCACACTCCATAATCAGTCCAAATGCCGCCCGCTCGTCTTCTGCCATTGCTGCGGACGTGATGACTAAATCAAGTACCGGGTTGTACGCCATCTTCATTTCAGTGACGGTTACCTGATTAGTAAACCAGCCCTCTGCGTTCGCCTCAGTGCTCCAGCCAGCCGCCGGGATTGTCGCTGTCAGAATTTGTACTGCTCTGTCAAAAGCCTGCGACGGCGTTCCGTTTGTAAGACCGTAACGGTCAGAAGTGGCAGCGTCAATCTTGCTGTTTTGCTCTATTTCGTCCGGCAGGTCGTCCAGCGTTGCTTTGTAGGTATTAGTAAAATCATTCGTCGATAGCCCTTTGCCAGGTACCTTGTCCACTTTATTGCCCAGTGTGGCATTGGTATCCGCCGGAAGATTCGTAACCTTGTTTTTCTCAGCAGTCGTATAGTCATTCGTGGATAATCCCTTTCCTGTTACCTTATCCACCTTGCCGGAAAGAGCGTCATCCATCGTTTCTTTTCGTAGATACAGCGCATCTGCCTGTGATAATGTCAGCTTCCCTGCTTCGTTTACCGCAACTTCGATAGATGATGCTTTGCTAACCTTTACGGCGATATTCCAGTCAATGGAATATCCTGCGGATTCCGCAGCTCCCGGCACGCTTTCACCGCTGATAATATCCGTCTGGGCGATGATATACAGCACTTCTCCGCCGTCTGGGTCCTCTGCATAAATGCCTACCTGATATAAGGTGTACCCTTCCGCAAGTCCGGCATTGGAAAGCATTACCGGAATCGTTGCTGTATTCTCCTCCGATAAATACACAGGTCTTAACTCAAGTGTCTGTTTTGGATCTGAAACCGCTGTCTGTTTAACAAGTTGGGTCGGATTCACCTTTCCCGCACCGCTCCTTGCTGACACAAGCCGTAGCGGTTTTTCCTGTGTCAACAGTTTCTGTTCCAGTGCCAGACCCTGTTCCGTTTTCGTTACATTATTCCACGATGCCATTATGTAGCCACCTCCATAGTATAAGTTTTTGATGTGGACACCGCACAAGCATAATAACTACCAGCAATGCCAGTATGTCTATCAAATAAAGATGAATCATACGTAAGATTGCAAGGTTTAACACGCTCCACATAATCATCTACAGCACGAAGCAGTCCTTTTGCATCCCTGTCTGTTGTTTCCGCTGCAACCCTTACTCTCGCCTGCAGAAAATATTCCTCAGGAATCAGCATTATGTCAAAACCATCTTCTCCACAAAGCGCTGTAAGAGTTCTCCTCAGTGTTCGTATTGTAAACGGTCTTTGTTCAGCCATTTTACTCAGAATCGTGTCACGCCGTTCTTTTAAGGACCTATATCCTCTGTGATGGATTTGCAAAATGCCTTCCCATCGCCTGCAGCCCTCTTCACCGAGCGTCTCGATGAACTGGTTCTGCCAAATCGACTCCAGCGTTTTCCAAAGCCGCTCCGCCTGCACCTGTTCTTTATCTGTCAAAAATTTCATTTCCCGAAAGTCTCGTAAAAACTCCGGAAGATATTCAATCAATTTTCTATCCATCGAGTTCCCCCACAATCGGTACTTCGGTATCCGCCATCACATAGTTACCTGATCCGCCGGCAATTGATACCCCCGTCACATCATCAACACCGGGAATGTCCAGCAGAATGCTTTCAATGCGTCCCTGCCGTACTACAAGCCCATCTGTATCCTCCCAAGTCTCACGCAAAGACTTCAAATATGTCTCCACGCTGTCCACGAAAGAATCTTTAATGTCTTCCCAGCTATAGCCATCGGTATAGATAATCTGACAGCTGATAGGAAGCGCGACTTCTGTAGCTGACTCTACAGTAACCACATGTCCGATGGGAGAGATTCCTACGCCGCTACCATCTTTTGTTGGGTCGATAGACTCTTGCACCGCCTCGACTACCTTCGCAGGCGCTGCACGGTAATCTGCGCCCAGGATAACCAGCTTCACCGTACCACCGCCATTCCAAACCGGATACACCTTACAGCCGAAGACGTTGTTCATCTCGTTGACCTTTTCCCGGTACTCCGCCTTATTTCCGCCAAACGCAACTTCGTCAAAGGACGCATAGTACCGTTCTCTCAGGTGTTCGACGTCCTCATCATCAGTGCCGGCAGTGATAATGCCAACAATCCCGATTGATTCCAAGCCCGAAACGTCTTCCAAAGGAATCACGTCGTCTACGGTGTTGTTTCCTTCACTCCCTGCTTCTTTACAGGTTAATGCAAAAAATCCATTCCCCAAATTCTCCGTAACCGTGTAGTTCAGTTCTCCAATGCTGAATTCTGTATCTATTGGAATATCAATATTTTCCGGTTCTGCCTGCGCCTTTAACACCGCAGGAATCCCCAGTCTGACAAAGATACCGCGTTCTGCGGCTCTTTTAATCAAATAATAATAGCTGGCAGTGTCCGCAAAAGTCTCTGACAGTAAGATATCCATGTCAACGTACATCTGCGCGTTTTCCAGCGCCATAGGCGCCACCGCATCATAGATTACAGAGCCTTGCCGGGTATCGATGGTTTCGTCCACCGTGTCCAGCATTTCTTCCATCAAAGATTCATAGGTCTTCTCCTCAAACATCGATTTCCACCTCCTCTACTTCAATTTCTTCACCGTCTACGCAGGTCACTGTTAGCGACAAATATAACTTTCCTCTCTGCAGCTTTTCCTCCGTAAAGGTCACTGACTCAAATCTATCGTCGGCGAGTATGCCCTCTCTGATACTGTCCCTTACTTCAGACTGCACCAGCGGCGGTTGCTCACCGATTAAATCCACCAAAGCGCAGCCGTAGTTTTCATCGTAAATCAGATACTCTTCCGCTTCTGTCATGATGATTTTCTTGATGGCCTGCTTTCTTGCTGTCATCTCATCGACAAGTCCAGCAATTCGCAGGTTCTCAAAATCCAGCTGATAGGTCTTATCGGGAATCACGCCCTCTTCAAAATCGTTTTCCTGTTCTTCGTCCAGTTCGTATGCATCAGGATTTGGAATCATTTATACCACCACCTTATCAATCACCAAGTAGCGCTGACCGCCTGCCTGACGAATCATCACTGCAGTGTCGCCCTTCTTTAGGGCATTGTGTATCGTCACCTTCGACTTGCCTACACTCCCGGGAAGCGTAATCTCTGTCTCGTAGTCTGAAACATTTCTTCCCAAAATCAAAAAATCCTCAGACAGCGTCAGCTTCTGAGAAACTTTTATCTTTAATGGTTTTACCGAAATCACAGTTCCGGTAATAATATCACAAGGCTTTCCTGCAGCCACAGCCTCCGCTGCTATCTGCTTAATTAGTTGTGTCATGTTAGTAGCTGCTATCGAAATCACCTCCACTTAGTTCTAAGTCCATGGTATGCTGGCCAGCAGAAAACTCATGGGTCACTTTGTCCACCAGAAGATAGTTAGACACCTTCACATCGTAAATCGTCATTAGCACCGGAAGTAGACACCCTGCACGCACCCTCGTCGAGCCGAAAGCACCAGATATCTTAAGCGTCCGCGCGACTTTGTTGTACATCTTCAGGAGAACTTTTCCCTTTAGTTTTGCTACCTTTGGATCATCAATCTTCTCAAAGTACTGCAAAAGTCCCCACTTGTTGATTGATTTGGAGGACTTGCTGACATATAGGTCTAGGCTGCCGGTTTCTTCATTTTCATAGGCAAGTTTAATCTGGTTATACACGCCGTCATCGATGGAACGGCTGTAGTTATAATCCTGGCCAGTTTCGCTGTCGATAAGGACGTTGACTTTCCACGGCTCCCTGAGCCTGAGCTTTCCAAACTCATCATACAATGTATAGATTTTTCCCGTACTCATCAGCGTCTCGTCCAGGCTGTTTCCCACAATGTCAAAGAGGGTCATGTTGTCATCGATTCGGCTGAACGCCATTTTCGTATTGGCAAGGGTTCCTGCCTGCAAACCAAAATCCTTTGCAATCATTCTGATGAGCTGCGTCGTCGTTTTTTTCTTGTACATGTATGTATCTTTGTTCTTGAAGTACCGCAGCTGGTCGTACACCGTCACATCAAGGCTGCCGTCCTTTTGCGGTTTCAACGTAAAGATAAAGCCAAAAAAGAAATTGGTGCTACCTACTTTCAGCGTAACTGAGTCACCATTGTAAATCTTCCGCTTGCTGTCTTGGATTGTAGTGAATGTCAGTTTCCCAGGGGCATTTTTGCGCTCCCAGGTGACCTTCATGCCGTCTTTTACCGGAAGCTCGTAGTATTTGTCGTTATGCTTAACAATCAGCTGTATTTTGACCGTATGCACCTTTACTGAGGATATTTCATACTCCTTAACCTCCTGGCTGACCTTCTTGTCCAGCTTCTCCTGCTGCGCCAGCACTTGTTTCAGGTATTTTAATTCCTCAGCTGAATCCTTTTTCTTACCGTCTTTTTTCGTACCAGAAGAAGTGATATGCTCATGCACGAGTCCAAATCCTGTTACGTAAGAATTGCTCAAAGCATACTGCCGGCGCGCCACACTGTTTGTGGTATTCCCCTCAATAGTGTGCAGCGTCTGACCACTGACTTTCTCTACAATGCCTACATGGTTGCCGCCGCCGAAGAAGACGATATCATTTCGCTTTGGAGTATAAGAACCGCGCCCTTTGTACCTGCCCTTGTTCTTGAACCAGGTCATACCGGTTGGCACATAGGCAAACTTCGGCACAACAGAGGTCTTAACTCCGGCTTGATTCGCACACCAGCTGACAAACATGGCGCACCACGGTCCTTGTGTCCCATACCATTTACCGTATTTGGTGTTGCTCTCTGAGGCTTTATACCCAAGCTCACCCTTTGCCACATCAATTAAGTCAGACATAACATCACCCCTTTGGTATAGTCAGCTTTGTTCCCGGAAAAATCCAGTGGCCGGTGGCGCTGGATGCATAGCCGTGTTTCTTAGCTGTCTTTTCAATGGTAGATTTATTGGCGTTGTAAATGGTCTTCCACTTACTGCCGCTGCCTAAAAACTTCTTGGCAATCGCCCAAAGGGTATCCCCGGGCTTCACCGTGTAGCTGCTGCCCTTATTTTTCTTTGAGCTGCTTTTCTTCGACTCTTTCTTTGTCACTTTTGATTTTGACGATTTTTTATCTTTCTTCACTTTGATTGTCGTCACACCGTATTCCCGGTACTCCTTCAGCTCAATGGAGACTTTCACATCAAAGCCCTCCTTTGCGTCCTCTGTGACAGTGTAGCTTTCAAGCGTCACATCTAGGGACGTATCAAAGAGACTATTTCCTTGCGGATCCGTCCTAAGCAATTTGAATTTGAATGGTTTTTTCTTTGCCTTTAGCTTTTCGAATTGCTCTAGAAAATAGGACGGAGCTCTAAAAGTCCCGTCCTTGTACAGCGCAAAGGGGTACGCTTGGTTCGGCAGCAGTACCTCAAATCTGATATCCGTCAGCTTATTGGGTTTGACCTGATTGACCTCAGCTTCGTTAATCAGGCTAATAGTCTGGTTCCCGCCTTTCACCTTTATCTGCACCTTTTCCGGCGTCACCGGCATGAGTATCTTATTCAGATAGAGATAATACATTTAGTGCACCCCCTCTGCAGTTGAAATCATTTCTTCCTCCAGCTTACCCTTCAGTTTAGCTACGATGCCGTCGATATCGTCATCAGAATTGATGTTATTGTTGTTTGTCATGTCGATTTTGATTTCTGTTGCTGTGTAGCGGTTAATCGCCTTTTCGGCAGCATAGTCACGGATATATTTCAGGTTTGAATTGGTAATGTCAAGAGCATCGGCGATTTTATCAGTATTGGCAGCGGTTTTATCTGCTGCACTGAGTATACCTTCTGTCGTCTCATCATTACCGCCACCAAAGAGATTTGACCCTTTGCCATAACCCCAGTTCCAAGCATCGGAATAGTCAAAGCGATAATCAATATTTGGAGCTTCTCTGTCCAGTGTTATTGCCTTATCATTTTTACCCCAGGAAATAACACTCTTCTGCAGATCATTTAAGCCATCTGTCCAGTTTGTGCCGAAAATCGCATCAATAATTGTTGTCACGATTTTTCCTAATGACAGAAACCAAGATATAATTTGTCCAATGAGATTTGCAACGGCTCCTCCAAAGCTATCAAATCCACCGTCTACGACATTTAAAATCCATTCCACAATTCCAATAAACGGTTCAACAAAAGCCCAAACAGCTTGCAAAATTCCATTAATTGTTCCAATCGCAATATTTCCTATGAGAGCTCCTGCCACTGCTATCGTTCCGACAATAAGACCTGTAGCACTAATGGACTTTCCTGTTACTTTATTGATAACTGCTACAATCGCATATAGCATGGTAATTAATAAAATGATTCCACCAACTATCCATGTAATCGGACAAGCGAGCAGTGCTGCATTAAGTCCGTATTGAGCAGCTGTTTCTGCAAATGTTGCTTCGGTTCTCAGCATTTGTGCTGCAGCGCAAATACTTGTCCACGTAGATGAAATTGCAGCCGCCGCATTATACGCCAAATGTGCCGCAACTAATCCTCCAATTGCGGCAGCTATGCCTAGCACAATAGGCTGTAAAAAATCCCAGTTCTGTGCAAGAAAACTAATCACGCTAAGTAGCGGCTGCGTGGCAGCAATCAGTTTATTGCACGTCAGTGTCCAAACCTGCGCCCAGGTCATCGGCATACTCTCAAATTGTGCATTGATGTCTTCTGTGGCTCCCAGCATTGCTTGCTTGACTATGTCGGCAGTAATCTGACCTTCTGACGCCATCTCTCTAATTTCTCCGATTGGCACGCCCAAATAATCCGCAATGGTCTGAATAACATTCGGCGCCGATTCAAATACAGCATTCAGCTCTTCGCCGCGCAGTACGCCGGAACCCAGCGCCTGCGTCAACTGCAACGATGCTGACGCCATTTCCTGTTGGCTGGCGCCGGCAACAACAAACATCTTGCTCAAGTTTTCCGCAAACTGAATTGTTTCATCATTGGAAGAAAACGCATCTGGCGCCCTCTGCCCCAGTTTCGCTATGATATCCGCCTGCGTTAAGAACGAGGCTCTTGAGCGATTTGCTGATTCCATGATTTTGTTCTGCAATTCTGCCGTTGTTTGCAGTCCGTCATTCATCAGATTCAGTCGCGCAGTAGTCTGAGTCACTTCATCGGAAAGGGCTACTAAGCGTTTGACTCCCTGTATTCCTGCATAGGCGGAAACAAATCCCATCACTTTTCCCGTAAGAGAATCAAAGGCATTCTCAGTCTGCCGCACAGGCGCCGGAATACGACCTGCAGCATTTGCCATTTCTTCAAGTTTTACATTCAGCATATCGCATTCCTGCTGCGCTGCCCTGAGTGCCCCAGAATCAAGTCCACCAGATAATTGCCCATCTACCGAACCAAGGGAGCCAATTACACGAGAAAGGGCAGTATTAATATTGCGAAGACCTGCTGTCATATTGTCATTCAGGTACATTTGTGTCATAATTGTAGCCATCTTTTATACTCTCTTTCTCTTTGCTTTTTCTGTCGCCTTTTTCTCACTCTCCGCCCGTAGCTCAATAGATGCGATTACAAAGGCTTTTTCCTGCCTGCCCATCTGTAAATATTCCGACGGTCTTATATGCAGTTCCTGGAGGCAATGGTGTGCAAACACTGCATCACTATCGCCTCCCTCAATTAGTTTTTTGCTTCGTCCACGTCTTCCTGCATCGATGTAAATCCGTTAAAGTCATTGATAAACTCAACGAATCTGTTGTATTCACCAGATGTTGGAATCATCTCCTTAATCAGTTCGATATCGCTACTAACACCGTAGGAATCCTGCAGTTTCTTGTCGTGCAGATTTGGATAGACCACCGATGCACAAATGACTTTTGCTTTCAGCTTTGATTGGTTTACTTTTGTTCTATATAGCCCCGGCTTTCCGGTCACCTGCACTTCATAGGAGCATTCATCTACAATTCCATCGTTCATCGATGTTGTAATTGGTCGAATTTCCCAGAGTAGTGCCTTTCCGTCTTCGTCAACCAGACTTTCCGTCGCCGGATAAGTTGTATTTTCTTTTTTAATCTGATTTTGTTTCATAAACCTTGAAAATTCACTCATATACTGCCTCCTTAAGCCATCATGCCGTCAAGTATTTTAAATTCCTCCGGCATGCTGAAATCATCAAATGTAAAGTCAAATGTCTCATCCAGGTATTCTCCATCCGCATCGAATTTGGCAAGAATAATGCTGTCAAAATTGCAGTCGGTGAGAACTACGGTCTGTTTTCCAGCAGCCGATGTTGGGTCCTCGTTAGAAATCTGGATATCAAAGTAGATATCTTCTCCGGTTTCTTTGTAGTGCTTTGCGATTTTCCGGAAAATGGACGTGTTGAAATGGAAAGTCGCAGAACCGATTCCCTTCCAACCTGTGGTTTTATTGCCTTTTCCCGGTCTCCCTAAAATAGGAACTTCTGTTTTTGTTCTTTCGATTTTTGCTTCTAGGTTAAGTGCCTGCATGAAATTGTACCGATCGCTGCCGATTGTTACATAGCACTCTGCCATCGCCGCCTGAATTGCGTCTTTGCCGCGCATTCTGATATTGTTAATCGCCATCGTTTACCTCCTATACTACTTTTACTGTCATGTACAGCTTTTCCATCGCTCCAATGACGGTAACCTGTTGTGACACCAAGACGGATTTTTTAGATTCTCCCGGACCCACTATGATATCTGCATCGGTAAAGCCTTCGATTGCCCTGATATCATTCAGCAGTTTTCGGGATTTTACAAGATCGTTCCACAAACTGATTCTTCCCGCTTCATCATTTGGCACCTTACCAAGATACTTGGTGTTAAACAGCACTGCGTCATCATTTGCAATCTGGTCGATAACTCTGATGGTCTGATTGTCCGCAAAGAGTTCACCTTTCTCATTCTCAAAAGAAACGAAAGAATTGATGTCCTGCAATACTCTGACTGCTGCACCTGCTCTGTGGAATGTAAACTGCCCTTCCTTAATTGCACCAGCAAGCTGTGTCTGTGTATAATCACAATCAATGGTAAACTCTCCATCATACGTTCTGTTTGTGTTGGATGCATTCACCGCGCAGCCCGCAGCAGCCCCAGTCACCCAGTAAACGGCAGATTCCTCTGGCCAGTTCGCATCCGTTGTCACATTCTTTACGTTAATCACACCTTCAAAATCCGCCGGCGCGTTGTGCATAACCAGCTGGAACTTCACGCCTATTTCATCGCGCATGCGCTTCACATAGTTCGTGCAAAGTTTCTTTGTTTTCTCATCGTTGGTAACAATACCCATCACATTAAAGCTGTAACTTTCAGCCTTGTCCAAATAACTCTGATAAGTATCTCCTGTTATATCTCCGTTCGTCCCGCCGGTTAAAGATGTCCCTGCTGTTTCTGCTAGCGCAGCGTCCTTTTTCCAGACGAAAAATTCATCGTCTTTCAGTTCGCTTGCTGCTGCGACAGTCTGTGTGCTCAGCTTTGAAGTGCCCATATAGCCGGACACGTCAAACTTGTCCGTATCGTCGACATTCTTAGTAATGATCACTTTCAGGTCATTGCCTCGCACACCGCTGTACTTTGCAGTAGCATAACTGCACGCTGCCTTTTCCCCACTATTCAGTCTGTAAGCATACAAAACTTTCGCATAAGCAAATAAGTCCCGCAAACCTTTCAGCTTCTCGTGGGTATAATCATATCCAAAGATAGAAAGAGACCGATTCTGAAAATCTTCTGCTGTCACCTCAAAAATTTCTCCATCGGGTCCCCAGTCCAGTTCCAACGGCATACTTGCATAGCCTCTTTCGCTCAGTCTTGCATCAGCTGCAGCAACAGAGATAAAATTGATATACGCGCCCGGAAGCACCTTATCCTGCGCAGTCCAAATTCCTCCGCCAAATGCCATTTACTTCACCTTCCTTTTCAAAAATTCTGCAAGCCTTGTCTGTGCCTCTGCGATGGTAATTGACTCGCCATCCTCAATCAGCACAGCTAAAGCATCTTTTCTGTTATCAAAATAGCCGGAAGTAAGCAGGGCTTCTTTTGTAAAAACCTCCTGCGTCTCCGGTGCTTTCTTCTTTACTGTCATCTTTTATCCTTTCACCTCTGTTTCGGTTCCTTCGAATACTTCCATAGTCGCTTCGGTGTTTGCCACGTAGCTAAAGTAGTTATAACTTACCGTAAAGGTAAGCACATCGTCAGGAATTTCAGCATTCATATCTGTGCCTCTCATAAGATTCCCGTCTACGGTAATCAGTTCCAAACAGGAGAATAATCTCTCTGCTACAGCTGCGCATTCTGTTCGGGGTTCCTCCGCATCAGTTAAAAACTGGATTGCAAACTGATTTTCGTGATAATACCGCCTACCACGAAACAGTTTTGTTCCTGGGCTAATACAAAGTACAAAAAAACAAGGCTCTTTCATGCCCTGTTTCACGCTTTCAGTATAGAGAGTGTATTCCTCACCAAATTCTTCGCTGATAGCGGCAAGGATACCGTTAATAATCTGTTCAATCATCGCAGCGCTGCCTCCACTAACCTTTGAATTTTTCTTTCCAATTTTGGAAACCCATTACGCTGTACCTCCTCAACAGAGAATTTCATTATATGGTGACCCGGAGCCCAGCCGCCGTTTACAGTTCGGTGTCCGTACTCCACATAGCTAGCGTATTCGATAGGATTTTCAATTTCCAATGCTATCAGATTTCCACTCCGATAAACTCTTGACGTCCAGTTTTTTTTCAAAGTGCTGCCATTATTTCCGTTCGTCTTACGCATCCCCTTATGATGCAGTTTGCCTTCACAAACATAAGCCTTGCCGTCATACCTGCCCACCGGTGTGCGCTTAATGGCTGTCGCAAGCAATAATGCCGCAGTCTGTTTCGCTAAAACTTCAATATTGGCATTCATATTGTTCGCCAAAGTTTCCATCTTCTGCTGAAACGCTTCAAGTTCCGAAAAATCACATCCGCCGTTTCGTCCCATTACGTCCATCCTTTCCACAAATCAAGCATGATTTCCTGATGAGTCGCATACACTGCCGGCTGTCCGCTTCGGCAATAATCCTGCGTCACACCATTTTGAGTAACTGTGATTTTACTGCCTGGGGCAACTTCAATTTCCGGCGCCAAAAATAGCTTGATAACCTGCTGCTTGCTGGTGCCAGTTTCTGTCTTCTCTGCCGCTGGTGCACTGCTATAGGAAAGTCTGCACGGCTCATCTTCCAGCAAGATAATCTCACGATGTCCCGTTGCTTTGTTTGGTTTCATGTAGGGCTCGTAAATTGTAATGGTGCAGGTGCCTTCGTAGAGCAGCTCGATGGCTTTTCTTCTCTTTACCAGCGCAATCTTCTGAAGCATAGCAGCTCATCCTTTCCTGTCTCACTGAGTCGTTTTAGCAGTATTTGAAACTTTGCATCGTCTGATAATGCGTTATCAAATGAAATGCTGACATCGCCTTCACTGACAGATGCCAGCGCTTCACCGAGATCCAGTGATTCCAAATTCAGCAACCCAAAGCTATATTTTGTTTCGAGAAAGTCACTACAGACCCAATCAATATGCACATATTCAAGTTCCTGCGGAACTTTTGGCTGATTGCATTCATTTCTAATGGACTGTGCCACTTTTTCAATTCCAAATGCAAGAGCAAGAGAATCCTCTTCAGTGACTTCGTATCCAAAAGTCTTAAGCCTTTCCTTTACCTTTTCCAGTAGGTCCACTCTTATCACCGACTTTCTTATCTTCCTCCGGCACCGGTGCGTCTTCTGGAGAAACTACATTCTGAGCATTGTTAGCCTCTTGAGAACTATCATTCGCAGCCTCGTTAGGGGTTACATCCAAATCCATTGGTTTTTCAAGCTCGGAAGTTCTCGTTAAACGATCCTGTTTATGTCTTCTTAATAGCATTCTTCATCACCTACGCTTTAAACTTCGCCAAAACAACCTTAGAATCATTGGATAAGACCGCAGTGTAATGTTCATCCGCAGAAATTACAGTGGTCTTTGCGAGAATATCTCTGTCATCTTCCATCATTACATCCCTCTTCATGTAAATTGTTAATGCCGGAGCCTCTTCTTCAACACCATCTGCGGTAGGGTCTTCGTTAGGGTCTTTAGCATCTACTACTACAATCGGGTTTTTATAAACGCCATCTTCACCTAGTACAATTTTCTTAGATGGAACAACCTGACAGCCTGCAATGGATCCGATTGTTCCCGTCATAATAACATCCATCGGATATTTGTTTCTGTCCTTGAAGTTATCATCAAGTCTCAGTGTAGTTACCTGTTTCGGATTTACAAAAATAATTTTATTAGTCGGTGTATCCGATTCATCTTCAAATAAGTCAACCGCCTTTACAACGCCATCATAGCTGATTGCTGCTGCTGAGCCGTCATAAATCAGGCTTGCACTTGCTAATGCATCGTAGCAATCATTATCTACCTTTGCTGCGATAGCTTTTGTCAGCTGACTGGTTGCTTCTCCTACCGGATCGCCATAGCCGGAAAGTACTGCCTCGTCCGTAAGTTCTACTGCCTTTCCTGCTTTCTTTACAGTCGCTTGTGTAGTGCTGGTAGTCAACACGGTTGTGCCCATTGCCACGCCTTCCGCTACGTCCTCTGCATCACCAATGTACGCATATTTCGGTACTGTGATGGTATTTCCCGGCTGACCTTTCAGTGTGTTGTCAATTCCCGCAATCGGTGAGAATTTGATTTTCTTCGGCAGCTTCGCGGAAACCATCGCTGCCATAACCTCCGGATTGATTAAGTTCGTCAATTTTGTCTGAGCCATAATATTTCCTCTCTTTCTTATTCTCCCGCTGTCCCTGCGAGAGCCTCATATGTTTCTTTGTCGGTATTGTAGAGATTCAGCCTTTCTTTGTAAGACATCTTATCAAACCCCTTCTTTGTGATTGGTGTTGGTTTACCATCACCCGGTTCTCCCGGAATAGCCCCTCTAATGTTGGGCTTGCTTTTCTTCTCCTCTTCAAAGAGGAATTTGCTATCATCAGCACTTCTTAAAGTCTTAATCTGAGCATCTAGTCCTTTGATTGTACCGTCATCAAGAAGCTCCGCTTTATCCAAGTCCTTTAGTAACGCCTTAACTGCAGTTAGGTTCTTCGCTTTCGCTCCCGTTAAGGCTTTTTCAATCGCAGCATCTACTTTGATTGCCTGATTATCCTTCTGTAACTGCTCAATGGTTTTCTTTAGATCCTCAGCACTTCCTACGGACTTTTTCAGCTCATCCAGCTGCTTATCACGATTAGAAACGGTATTCTTTAAGTCATCACGCTCTTTCGTAATCTTTTCCAGCTCTCCTTTTGCTGCCTCGATATCTTTTCCATTTTCTTCCATAATTTTGTCAATCACGTCTTTCTCCAAGCCTAAATCTTCCAAATACTTTCTCTTCATTTCTTTTTTCCTCCTACGTTTTTTACGGGTTCACTTCCCTCGGCTGGACACTTTTACGCCTTATCCAGGGCAATATAATTTCAATCCCCGCCTAAAAGACGACAATATAAAAGGACCACCGCTTTGGTAGTCCTTAATAAACTTTTTATTTTTCTCTTCCCTCACTCTTCTGGTTCAAAATTAACCGTTTCACTGCACCGACTATCTTTATCTGTTCTAAAAACAAATTCTAAAGGTATTCCGTCCGGAAACGCCCCACAAGTGTATTTTTTATTAGAATCATCAACCTTCTCATCATGATTAAAATGTTTACAGTCTGCACATATTGAAACTACTATCATCGTTTCCACCTCATAACATAAAGTTCCACTAAAAGCTTCGCGCCATCTGGCACAGCTTCACCATTTTTTATTCGTACAAAAGCTTCCGCAATAGATTCCGCTCCATCTCGACAGCTTTCATTATATGCTGAAATCCCAGAAACATACATTTTCCGTATCTGTCTTTCCATCTCTCTGAATGCCTCCCAAGTTTGGCACTCCTGAAAGGTCATACAATGAGCAGCTTCGTGGTAAATTAAGTCTTCTAAACTTTTTCCCGCAAGAAGTCCTTTCTGGTAGTTTCTATTATAAATCCTGTCGTTTAAAGCGTCAAGGCTTTCATTCCAGTCATACTTACTGTTAATCACAAGTTGAGTCTTAAAATCCTGCCCAGTGCTCATTGGGGCAAATTGCAGTGGCACTTTACCAAAATACGAAAGATCCTTGTAAGCAACCTCGTCAATTCTCACATTATACTCAGACTGTACTTTGTTGATGGCTTGCTCTATTCCCTTCTTTATGTCTTCCGATAAGCCCTTATCTTCCACCATGTCACTCGGTAATTTTATATTTTTTATGACATTTTGTGATTTCCACTCAGGATACGTCATATCTCCCGGCACCTGATAGGTCTTCCCGTCTTCACCTCGTGCTGCTCTCATCTCGCCTACGGTAAACTCATCGTCAAAATACGGGCAAGTGGTTGACCTGCACGAAACATGAAAGGGCTGCGCTGTAACTCCGGGTTCATACTGACTCATCGGGAAGTGTTTGCCGTTAAGCTGTTGACAAATCTCCGATGTATGAGAATCCAGCGTCGCTACAATCTCATACTCTTCCACACCCAGCTCATTAAATGCGTCTTTCTGCGCTGCAGCACTAAAAAAGGCCTGCTCTGTCATTACGAGCCGGCCAGCTTGCACTTTTGCATTCTTGAAGCGCTTATCCACGTATTTACTTAAATTCTTGACAGCCTCATCAGGACCTTTGCCCAAGATGCATGCCCGGGTCAGTTCGCTATGAAGGTCGTACACCATTTGATTCTTCGCCTGCCAAATACGGTCAGAGAAATTCCTTCCGTCTGCCGCCCAAGGCTTAGAAATCAGTTTTGACAGTTTTTTCTCGTCGATTGACGAGATATTCCACCCTACGCCTAAACCTCGCTGTAGCTCAAAGGCAGACCGATAATAACCCTCTTCATAGACCTTCCTTGCCATAGTATCTACATCGTCAAGGTAATTTCCAAAAGCTTTCTCCGCGGACTGCTGCACCTTTATCTTCAGTGCCTCCAATCTGCTTATGTGAAACTTTGCGGAAGCGTTTTCAAGCTCCTTTACCCACTGCTGATTGATAGCGTTTTCTTTGCCGTACTTTATGTATTCCTCAACAGTCCACTTGAATTCCTCCAGTTGTCCAGCGTCAAGCAGCTTTCTAGCATTTTTCATGCTAATTTCGTTGTTCTTGGCAATGCGATAAATCCAGGTTTCAATATCAGCATTGATTTCCCTGAGGGCTTTGTCAAAATACGGTTGCACACCTCTGTAGGTTTCTTCACCGTATTTTCCGAGTGCCTCTTCAAGGATTTCGAATCGCTTCTGCCAGTAAGCACTATTCTTCATCACCATCACCACCAGGGTCATTTATGCTGCCAAAAGCGCCTGCATATTGCTCCATCTGCTTTTGCCGCTCTTTTTCCAGCAGTTCGAGTTCTTTCTGTGGATCCGACACCCACGGGTGATTTGCGACCAAGGTTTCTTTCGACAAAATACCCTCGCTGCCGCTAATGTTTTGAATCGTCGTAGACTCATCCATCGGCATATCTGTATTGAATACGATTTCTACATTTTCACCCTCGAAGTCTCCTTGTCCGGTATTTGCCAAATGGAGATTTATAAAATAAAGGAGTTCCTCCATTGCTGCCTGAAACTCTGTTTCCATGTCCGCTGCATCCAAATCGATATCGTTATACATACTCTGTATATTCATCTGGTTCGGAGTACCAGACATTCGCTCGTCCTTCGCATCAAAACCCATGCAGTTTTCTATAATCGCTTTCTTGAAAATCTCAATTATCGCTTTGTAGTTCTCCGCATTGACCTCCACCTGCAATGTTCTAACATCGCCTTCTTTTCCTTCCACGGTTCTAACTTTAACAGCGCCATAGGTTGCTAAATTCTGGCGAAACTCGCCCAAGTTTTCTCCGTCGTAGTTAACCAGCACGAGGATTGTATTTCTCATATCCTCCTGCATGTTATCTTGAAAGTTTGATAAAATTGTGTTCAGTCCGTCCTGCAGAGATTTACAATTTGCAATCAATGGTAGTTCTTCATCATTGTAGCGAAAAGGTACAAAAGGCAGCTTTTCCCAATTGTATGTTTCATTTCCAATTACAAAGTAATTCTCGTGATACGGGGCGCAGGATACCATTTGTCCGCTGTGATACTCAAAATAGTCAATACCATTTCTCGTATAATACTCCACTTTCGTTATCTTCTCTTCTTTCCGACCGTCAAAGGAGTTTACTTCATAAACTCTGATGACGTACTCAAGCTGCGTATGATCAACATCGGACCACCCTGGAATAATCTCAAAAGGTCTAAACCTCTTCAAACACAATTCTCCGGATTCTGTATAGTGCAGGTAAATCCACCCTATGCCACAGTTTAATGCATCTTTCGTCACACTCTTTAACTGCTTAAAAAACTGCTTATTGAAGAACTGCATTAACAAGTCTACATAACTATCATTTTCGCACTGCACAGAAAATGGCTTTCCAACGAGATAGTTGGTCTTCTGTTTTACCATCTTTTTGTACTGATTGTCTACCTGCTTTGCATTCGGTAAGTTCTCAAGCGTCTCCAGCTTACCGCCTACTCCTACTGCAGTCCTCTTCTTGTTCAGGATATCGTGCAGCCCCTCATAATAGTTCACGCCATCTAGCATCATTTTAAATTTTTTACTCTGGCGGAAAATCCTGATTTCGTGGGCTAAAAAAGCTGGAGTCGTCACATTGTTTCCGGCTCCCCCCGTCACGATTCTGTTTATCATATCTCTGAATATCAAAATAACACCTCACTTAATCGAAGCTGAATGTATTCGGCAGCAACAAATCGCTGACGCCATATCGCATACTGTCCATGCCATGCGAAAATTCATGATCTGGTTTGTTGGTCAGTTTTCCGTTTTTATCTTGCTCCCAGCAATAGTTTTGAATTTCACTGTAAAACTTCGCACATCTTGGATGTATCACTATCTCATAGTTTTGAATCAACTGTATTCCATGATTTACGCTGTCTTTCCCTTTCCTAGAAGGAATCGCATGGATTCCCTCTTCATTGAGCTCTGCAATGGACTTCGGCTCTGCGCTGTCGCAGATAATCCGCTGCCCGCCGTATCCCATATCTTTAATCTGCTGTGCAATCACTCTGTTTGTCACACCGGTCTGATACCATTCGTCGAAAATATAAATCCTCATCGCCGTGTTGTCTACCAATTCACAGACAAAGGCGTTCGGGTCAGTAAATCCAAAGTCCAAATTAAAAGCCGCTTTAATCCCCGGAACTTTCTTTATCTCTTCTAAATCAAAATCCTCAATCCGGAATCTGTCATAAATAAGACCTTCTGCAATACCCCAATCCCCTGCACCTTCAATTCGGTAACGCCGAGGATTCTTTTCTTTCATGCTGCGAAATATATCCCTATCAGCCTCATCAAGCCACTCGTTACATTCCCACGTTGTCGTCTTTGTGAAAGTGTTCTGATCTGGTTCATCGAAGAAGCGTTTCTTCAGCCACGAAGTCGCAGACCAGGGATTGAAGGTCATTGTAATCTGCTTGAAATATCCTTCTGGCAATTCACCACGGATAGACATATCCAGCTTATTGAAATCATCTTCGTTGGTCAGCTCGTATGCCTCTTCAATCCATACCCAGCAAAGAACTCCCGTTGGTACCGATATAGACGTAATCTTCATGCCGTCGTCTAAACCACGAAACAGTATCTTTTGTCCTGTAGGGATATACTTAATCTCCATCGGTGAAACAGTGCAATCAAAAAAACTATCAACTCCTAGTTTGTTGATAGCCCATTTTAAATCACTGAATACGCTGTCACGCAGCGTTGTTTGGTATCGTCTCACGCATAAGGCGTTGGCTAGCGGATACTGCATGATTGATTTAATCAGCCATAGCACTGTTGTTTTCGATTTCTTGGAACCTCGGGACCCTTTGCAAATGCGATACCTCTTTTTCGTGTTCCAAAAGTCGCCATATCCGGCGCCGATCAGGTCCAGCATACTGACATCTTTACGCATCATCTGGCACGTCGTCCTTTATTACGATTGGAACAGTCCCAACGCTGATATTATCTTTGAAAATGCCATATCGCTTACCCAGCAATTCAGCTGCCTTTAGCCGTTCTTTCTCAGAAGGTTCTTTCGTCATTGTTTTGGCTTCGCTCATGCCATCTCCGAGTCCCTCGATTACGATTTCGGTAGACAGGCTTTCACCGCGCAGAACAGAAGTCAGATATTTTAAAATTTCATCCTGGCTTGCAATCAATTCTGACTCTTTCGCTGCCATACGCTGCTCTATATATGCTTTGATTGTAGTAATTTGTAGTAGTTTAGACGCATTTGTGTTTGCGTACTTCTTAGAATATCCCGCCCTTATAGCCGCCTGCGTGGCGTTAAGGTCAATCAGGTATTCATCACAAAACCGTTGCTGTCTTGTTGTTAATTTCGCCACCGGGCTCACCTCCTTTTACTCCAAGCAAAAAGCCCCTAGATTCAAATGATTCTAAGAGCTCTTGTATCACTATAATGTTTTGATATAATCCAAAATATACTTTCTATATTCTTGAGGAATTTTCACAAATTCTCTAGGCCTCCCCTTGCACTCAAAAATAATGGCAAACGATTGTTCGCTGCTTACTCTTCCAGAATAATCTTGAGCAATTTCCTCAATCGGACCATTGCCTACAATTTTGTATCCCTCTTTTAACAAAGATTGTATTTTATCCTTCACTTGATTCATTCTTCAGTTACCTCCTTTTTCTTTTGATTATACACCTTTCGACATATTTTGCCAACAACAAAAGCGCCACTATGCAGCAGCGCTCTGTGTCAGCTATTATAAAAAAATAAGGAGATCCATAGCAAAGAGACCGCACTAGATACTGTGAATTAAGGAGTTACCTCCAATCTTTTTTTTTTTGAATTCTCATTGTCTCTTTGCAGTTTATACTATATCACAGGACAAACATGCAAAACAATGATCCCCCTACAAAATCTTTTGGATAGACTTAAGCGCCCTGCCGTGTAGCTCATAGGTATTCCTCAAAGAGATATCCAGCTCAGCAGCAATTGACTCCCAGGTCTTTCGCTCTATGTATCTCGTGTGCAGAACAATACGCTGCCGTTCATATGGGACCTGCTTAATCACGCTTTCAATCTCCCGCAGCTTATGGAATGCCTGCGTGCGCTGCTCTACAATCCCTCGTTCCGCATCGGCAATCTTTACGGCCAGTTCTGCCATGCGGTCTTTTCGTCCGGAAGACTGTACACGTTCTCCATCAGCGCTGACAGTCACGCTCATCGCCAGATTCTCAAGTTCCAGCTTCTGCGCTTCAAGGATCCTGATATCCGTCAAGATATTTTGATACTGCTTTAAAAACTGCTTTGCCTCCATGCTACCTCCTTCTGCGCTGCTTTAATTACTGTTCTACGTCCCTGTAGAGATAATCCATCTTGTTTCGATAGCAGCCTTGCTGCGCTGCTCCAAACTTGCGCTGGTAGTTCTCCGGTGCAAACAAGCATAGAGTGCACATCCCATCTCTACAAAACCTTAGCAGCTGCCTGTCGTCATCGACACGGATCATGAATCCTACAATCCCCGTGTCCGCGGATTTAAAATTATCTTTTTCAAAGTTTTTCATCTGCCTGTCCTCCATTCTTCTCGTACCTGTCGCATCCGCCTGGGCGAACTTCGCAGCCTCTTGTTACTCCGGTAATTAAGAGATAATCACAGGTCTTCATGCGTGTTCCTTTACCCAAATATCTGCAGTCTTTCGGACAATCCTTAACCGGATCCTCTGCGCTACCCGCCGAAGGCGTGTTTTCTGCTCTGCGCTTCGCTCCCGAATTTACCCTGTGAGAATTTTTAGTTTCTGCACTGCGGACCGCAGAAGATCTGTCTGCCATATGCGGTGAACTCTTTGCCACATATAGGGCAAATCCTTGTTCCAACGATTCTGCTGCCGCCTCGCTTATTTTTATCTTCCTGCTTTGGCTTAGGGGGGGGGACAAGCTGCTGCCTCGGCATTTAGTGCGTACTCAGGCAAAATATGCCTTGCGTGCACAACCTCTTTTCCCTTAGCCACCGCATAGCCATATTCCACACATGCCCCGGGCGATTCTTTCCATTCTGGCAATAAGCAGACGACTTCTGCCAGCTCCAGCATCTTTAACGTTATCGCCATGTAGTCATGCCACGTACAGCTGGCAGGAAGACTCAGGCAAGCCGGATTAATGGTTTCGTGACCGATTGCGGCAAGTGCTTCCTCGGCGTCTCTAAATTTTTCTTTGTATGCGGGATCTCCCGTAATTTTCCCGGCAATGTATACTCTCATTTCTGGTTCTCCTCTCGTATTTTCTTAATTCTTGCTTTCAAACTCTCCATCACCCAGTTCTGGACATCGTCCTTATGCTGCAGGGCCTCCATGACATCCTCGTCGCGGGTATCCTTGGTGATTAGGTGATGGATAATGACTTTCTCGGTTTGCCCTTGACGATGCAGCCTTTTATTGGCCTGTGAATACTGCTCATAATTCCACGTAAGTCCGAACCATACAACATGGTTTCCGCCCGCCTGCAGGTTCAGCCCATAGGCAGCAGACGCAGGGTGCGCAAGCAGGACGTCGATTTTCCGCGCATTCCAGTCAGCCTGATCCTGCGTGGTTTTAAGCTCCCTCACTCTAAGATGTTTCTGCGAGGCAAGCGCTGCCAGAATCCGGGCTTTATCATGCTGAAAGCTATAAAACACCAAAACCGGCTTGCCCTGCAATGACTCAATCAATTCCAAGAAAGTCTCAATCTTGCAGCTATGCACTTCATGAGTCTGATGGTCTTCATCGTAAACTGCGCCATTGGCCAGCTGCTGCAGCTTGTTGGAAAGGGCAGCTGCACTGGTAACAGAGATTTCCTCTTCGTCCTCCGGCAGCTCCAGTACCATCTGCCGCTCCATATCTCGGTATGCCTTTGCCGCTTTTGCATCCAGCACGACCGGCACCTCGTCGTAGATGATATCCGGAAGCTGCAGATAATCTCCCGCTTTCATGCTGACACAGATGTCCGAAATCTGATTCAGTATACTCTGCTCACTGCCAGGCTTCGCCTCATAGCTGTACACTGTGCCAGTATAGCCGAATCGGTCCGGCTGGAAGTATCGTTCCCTGAAATGGGTATACCGCTTGCCAAGGCGCTGCCCTTCGTCCAGTAAGTAAATCTGCGCCCATAGATCCGCGAGACTGTTAGGGGAAGGCGTACCAGTCAGCTCCACCATACGGTCAACGTGGCTGCTGACACCGGCAAGGGCCTTGAACCGCTTTGCGCTGTGGTTTTTAAAGCTGCTGGACTCGTCTACAACGACCATGTCAAACGGCCAATTATTCCGGTAATAGTCCACAAGCCATACAACGTTTTCTCGGTTGGTTATGTAGATGTCTGCCGGCGTGTGCAAAGCCTTAATGCGTTTTGCTGCGCTACCAAGTACCTGCGATACCCGAAGTATTTTTGTGTGCTCCCATTTGTCTTTTTCAAGGGTCCACGTGCCTTCTGCCACTTTTTTAGGGGCAATGACAAGCACCTTTCTCACTTGAAATCGGTCATACATCAGCTGCCTGATTGCAGTCAGGGTAATTACGGTTTTGCCAAGGCCCATATCCAGAAACAGCCCCAGCTTTGGGGTTTCTAAAATTTTCTCGACGCAATATCGTTGATAGTCATGTGGGCTAAACCGCATAGCTTACACCTCGCTTTCGTACTTTTTCAGCAACTTGTAAGATACCTCCTGATGTCCCAGGCTGCTGAAGAACAGAATCAGTCCGTGGACGCCGGTTACTACCCTAACGTCCTGGCCAAGTTCAGATAGCCGCATAATCTGAAGCTCCTGCAGCCGGGAAAGTTTACCGCCAGTAGCTTTTAGTTCGACGAAGATGGGCATTCGCTGCGGAAATATGACAATTCGATCTGGCACGCCATCATTTCCTGGGCTGACCCATTTATAAGCACGACCACCTAGCTTTTTCACTTCGCTGACCAGTATTTTTTCGATATCTCGCTCTTTCATTCTTGCACCAGGTTCTCCTTTCTGTAAACCTCCTCGCGTGTGCGCACGCGTATACACACCCACAAACAGGCGTATTAGGCGCATTAGGCGTTTTTGTATACTCTCTATTTTATTTATTTTTACCTTTATTAGAGAAAGTTTGTTTACATTGTTTACATATAGTTATAACTATTGATTTTTAGAGGCTTATCCCGTGAACAAGGGTGTAAACATGAATGTTTACGTTGTTTACATTACATTTTTTTCCAGTAAACAAACTTTTTTTGTTTACACCCATTGTTCACACCTTTGTTTACACTTTTTCATATCCACGCTGTGTTCCATACGGTCCATACCGCCTTCCGCTCTTATTTCGCTTCCAGCCATTTAACCTCGTTAAAATGGCGTTTATCTCGGCGCTATCGGTGCGCTTCATGTGTTTTATATCACCGCCAAAGCACTCTACCCAAATCTCTAGTGCACACACCTTATCCCGGGGTACTAAAGTAACATCCTCCAAATTCATGCTACCTGCAAGATACATCTTTCTTGCAGATATCCCCATTTGGTTCCAGCTCTCTGGTACAGGCTGCTCCAGGAAGTCAATCACCATGCCCTCTCTTCCGGTAAATTCCCGGTGTTCATCCTGCTGGACCTGCGCCAGTGCCTCAACCTCTGGATCCAGGAAGAGCTCTTCGCCTAACAGATAGTACGCATAGCTCTCAGCCCATATTTGGTCAACTTCCTCCGGCAAATCCCGCCAAACAGACTTTGTCGGTGCATGCAGTCCCGCATCTACCGGCCAAAACCGGCGGTTTCCCGTGTGATCTTTTAAAAACTCACTGTCATTAGACGTGCCGAAGAAAACGCACCTGCGGGGATACTTTTTCGTCTGACGGCCATAGGCAGCCCGGTATATATCATCTGTCTTTGAAAGAAATTGTTTGATTACCTGAGTCTCCTGCCTCGTGAAAGCCGTCAGCTCCCCGATTTCATTAATCCAGGTGCCCTGGATCAGCTCCGCTGCATCTTTTCCCTCAAATGTCGTTAAACTGTCTGAAAACCAATCCTTTCCCAGCAGTCTTAAAAAAGTACTTTTTCCGATGCCCTGCGGCCCGGTGATAATAGGCATATAGTCATACTTTATCCCACCGTTTACCGCACGCGCTACCGCTGCACACAGTGACTTTCTCATGACTGCTCTGGTATAGGCATTATTTTCAGTCCCTAGATAATCAGGTAGCAGTGTATCAAGACGTTTCTTTCCGTCCCAGTTCAAACCGTCGAGGTATTCCTTAACAGCATTAATTTTATTTGCGCTGCTCACGATTAAAAGTGCATTGTCCAGCTTTTCTTTCCCCGTGATGCCGTAAAACAGCTCCATGTAGTTATAGAATCCTGCGTAGTCCACGTCTTCCCAGCGTCGTCTTTCGTTGCGGCTATCCCACGGAACTTTTCCCATCACAAGGCCGCAGCTTGCAAATTCATCTGTGGCGATCTTTCCCGCCAGCAGTGGGTCATGCTCCAGTATCGTTACAGCATTATTGATGGTCTTTTCAAATCTTCCGTTGCCGTCTCTAGTCAGCCTTTTAATCCAATCAAGATTTTCTTCCTCTGTCGCCTCTTGCGGCGCACCAAAGGCTTCTCTTGCTTGTTTGATACGTTCCTGTGTCATCAGCTGGCTTACAGCTTCATCTTCCAGCGCCAGCTGGCTCATGGCCGTAAATGACGGCATTCTATTTGCCGGCGTACCATCTTTTGCCTCAGCGTCTCTGTCTCCAAACTTATGTAGTCTTACTAGGTCAAAGGCATTCACCAGCTGACCGCTGCAAGGATCCGTTGCATGATGTGAATACAGAAACAAATCGTCGTCATAAAGGATTGCGCCGCCCACAGTGGAGCCCCCTGTGTAGGTATATCTGCCGGTTATCGCAGTTTCTTCGTAAAGCCCGGGGATGAAAGTTTCCATTGCCTGGGTGATGGTATAACACCTGCAGAATGCCCCGATAACGCCGCGCTTTCCCAGCGGGTTTTCCTGTCTTGCTACCCGACGTTTTTCTATCGCTTCACTGCCCGGAACCTGTGGCCAAGAAGTAACATCTTGCCAGTTTTCATACATGGCCAAAAGTCCATCAAGACTGCAGAACGGCTTATCGTAAGCCTCACAAATATAGGCGCTGTCTGCACAGCAGCTTGGCCAATACATCAGCCGGCTGCCTTCAAACGTGGTCGGATCACAAAATTCAATGCCAATAATAGCCGCTGCTTTTCTTGCCGCTGGTTCATATTCGTCCGCTGTCGCAGTGCGGTCAAGCGGAATAATCACCCGGAGTCTTGGCGCATAACCTGCGTGCTTCCTTGTACTGTAAACGGCAGCCGCGCAGCCAAGCCCTGCTACCCGGCGCAGGATATTATCAGTCTCGCCTGCGGGAATGTTATCCATATCAAGCGTCAGTAGGTCGCGTCCTATGAGGTTCGATGCCTTTCGTCTGTCTCCAGAAAATATCCCGCCTACAAAGCCGCCAACATCCTTTAGTTCATCTTGCTTTGACTTCGCAAACTTTAGATACTCCTCTAAGGTTTCCGGTCCTCTGACTGGTGTTTTTAAGCGGGTAATAAATTCTGACCAATACATATCCGCTGCAGGCCAGTAGGAGGTCTTCCTGCTAGCGCCCAAGCTGATTTGTATTTTTTTATCGTTTTGCATGCCTGCCTCCTAATCTTTCATGTAATAGCTTCCTTCAAATCCTGCGCCCTTTAAGATGAGCCCTGGCGCCCAAGAGATAGACTGTGCCATCAAGCCGCAGATTTCATCTACCGTCACGTCCATCGGTGCGTCGATGATAACCTCATCGTGCACATGAAAAACAACCTGCAGTCCTTTTTCATCGATTCTGCGCAGTGTCTCCGCCAAACAATCTCTTGCGATTGCCTGTACGATATTTTCTGTCAGCTTTCCTCCGTAGGTCGATTCCTCTCCCCATTTTTTGTTCTGACCAAGCCCATAGTAATGCACCGCCTCTCGCCCGAACCGATTTTCTTTCAATGATGGCTGCGGATAGAATAGCTTTCTACCACTGGGAAGCTGTATGGTCATAAATGTCTGACCGTAAACTAAATCGCCTTCCATCGATAAAATCAATCCGTGAGTTACCTCTGTTTGTGCCGTTTTTACTACGGATACAGCTGCAGCTCCAACGTCTGCCCACAACTTTACAATGTGCGGGTTCGCCTGCCTCCATCTGCTCACGATATCCGGTAGTTCCTCTTGGCTAAGCCCCATCGAAAGCGCACCCATTGCTTCAAGTGCTGCAGTACCGCCCTGGTATCCGAGCGCAAGTGTTGCGACTTTTCCCTTCTGCCGTAGACTGTATTCAGGGTTTCCTTTCGATATCTTTTCAATTGGCACATGGAACATCTGAGATGCTGTCGCTTCATAGATTTTCCCGTGCGTGGCAAATACTTCATTCACCCACGTCTCTCCTGCAAGCCAGGCGATGACTCTCGCCTCGATGCCAGAAAAGTCCGCCACAACAAATTTATACCCCTCTGAAGGGATAAACGCCGTTCGGATTAGCTGCGATAAGGTATCCGGCACATTGCCGTAAATCATTTTGACCCCAGCGTAGTTTTCTGCTTTGACCAGGTTTCTTGCGCCGTCAAGGGTGGAAATATAGTTTCTCGGGAGATTCTGCATCTGCACCAGTCTCCCTGCCCATCTACCAGTTCTGTTAGCTCCATAAAACTGCATTAGTCCACGGATACGTCCGTCTTCACCCTGTGCGGTTTTCATGGTGACATACTTTTTAATCGACGTCTTTCCAAGCTGCTGGCGAATCTCGAGTACTCTGCGCACGTCTTCAGGCAGCTCCTCTGCCAACAGTTCTCCAACTGTTGCTTTCTGCAGGTTGGGAATCTCCTTTCCGAGTTTTTCTGTCAGCCAGGGCAGCAGCTGCGCCGGGCTATTTGGATTATCAAGCCCGGTCAGATTTGCCGCCTCCCGAAGCAGTACTTCTCCACTAATATCGTTAATCTGCAGCGCGCCGTCTATCATCTTGCTGTCAGCATTTACGCCATAAGCGTTCATGAGGACGTCCCTTTGCCAAAGACGCTCTTCCATTTCAGGAACTGGAAATAACGATAGCCTGTCTAAAATAGCTCTTTCGGTTACAACGTCCTGCACGCAGTATTCTTTGAACAGCTCCCATTTCTCCGGCGCATGTTGCGGCAAGTTCCAGGTTCTGCCGCTATTCGTCTTTGTGGGCTTACAAGGTGTGCAGAAATATTTAATCAGCGCCTTTCCTGTCATCAGCTTCTTTTTATCCTGCGGAAGACCGATTGCATTTCCTGCTGCCTCAAGCCCGGAGGGATACCCGCAGTAAAGACCGTGTATCATTGTGCATCGCCACTGCTCGATCGGCGTCTTATATCCCGCCTTGTTCAGGCAGTACCACTCGAAAGCTGCATTATACGCGTGTTTAACCACATTGTCATCATTCAGGGCATCAACCAGTTTTTTCGGCATTTCCTCTTGCGTTAGGTCAATCAGTCTCACCGGCTCTTCGCCCCACTGATAGGCAAAGAGGAGGATTTCAAAATCCTCCGCCTCAGCATATCTGTAAGCTCCTGCCTTTTTGATATCCACGCTGCTCTTTGTCTCAATATCAATACTAAGATGTACCATCCTCGAATCTCCTTACAAACGGGAGCACTCTGCTCCCACAAATTACATTGCTTTTCCGGTAATTGGGTCAATCTGTACGCCGGACATCTGCGGATGCGCCTGTGTAACCGGCGTCGGACTGCCAAACGCCTGCGCTGCACTCGGCGCCCCTCCGGAAAGAGGTTCTCCATCCTCCAGTTTCTGCACCGGACCCAAGCTACAGCCAATGCCTTTCTTGCCGCCGTAGACATATGGAAAGAAAGTCACATTCACTCTGCCATAGACGCCGCTATACATTTCTGACTGGTTGATGATTGGATTCCCCATCTTATCAACCACTTCAGGGGCATGATCCACGCTGGCTCTTGCTGTAAATACCCAATGCCCTTTACATTCTGGGCCGAACTCAGTTCCATCAGAAGGCTTCACCCCGTCTCCATCATAGATAGGAGTCGGAACAATCGGCGGCATTACACCATTCCACTTGTCGGTAACACCTCTCTGCTTTGCGACTTCGATAGCTGCATCGATTCTTGCTTTTGTATCCACATCTGTTTTTGGTACCAGCACGGTTGTACTGTACTTTTCCTCCTGGCCTGGCTGAAAAGCGTACGGCTTAAAAACGTGCACGAATGATAATCTTACTCTACCTGTTGTTACATTTGTCATATCCATTTATTTTTCCTCCTTAAATGCCTCTTCGGCTGTTACTATATTTGTGATGGCTTCTCTTTTGTCTGATTCCGGTACCAGCGCCGGCTTTCCCGGCTTCTTTATGACATATTCACCTGCGATAGCAGTGAATTCTTTCTTGCCCACGACCTTTTCCACCTGCGCAAGGCTGAGAGGCTTTCTCTCCCAAAGCAGCGCTTCGCTAATGCCTCCTTTTGTAAGCGCCGCAAAGGCGGTATCCATGTCTATCCAGTCTCTGGATCCCCTGCCCTCGACAGCTTTCCACCCAGGAATCTCTTTTCCTGCAAGGCACTGTGATAGAGCATAGTCTTTCAGATCGGCCAGCCACTTCGCCACATCTTCACCCTGTTTCAAAAACGCCCCAACTTCGTCATTGGTAATCAGCGGTGGCTTCTTGTCTGTGAAGAACGCCAGCTTTACATTATGCTCGGCCCTTGCTCTGCACTGCGTCTTTGCCCTGCAGAATCTGCAGGCACTTTCCTCCGGATGAAATGGTGCGTCTTCCTTCAGAGCTTCCTTTGCAGCCGCCTCTGCGCAATCTGCAAATACCATCAGTCCTTCAGTCGTACACGTCCACTCTGATGCGTCTGAAGAAAGCCTTGGCTGTACGATGGCCATATGGATGCGTTTGATTGGATACAGCATTCCGTAGGCAGCGTAGGCGCCAAGCGCATAAAGCTGCAGCTGCGGATTTCTCTCAGCATCAACCTTTACGCCCTTCCCATATTTAAGGTCTATGACGCAAAGAGTATCACCGGAGATTAAGATACAGTCTGCAGTGCCAAACCCTTCCGGCACCCACCGGCTGAAATCCACCCGGTCCTCGATGATGACGCTGGGTTTTGCGTCAAAACTCAACGCCAGACGTTTTATATAGTCCAGGTAATCATCGGTGTATCCCATCATTTCATCGTCCCAAAGCGGATTTTCTTTCAGCTTTTTGATATCCGCGTTCAGCTTCCGCTTTCCACACTCTTTCGTATAAAAATAATTGCGAAGTTTGAGTTCTGCCAGTTCATGTGCCAGCGTACCCTCTCTGGCTGCTTCAGATGTGGTATCTGGAAACTGCTGCTCAAGGTGCACGCTTCCAGGACAGGTCATCCATCGGTGAGAACTCGATGCACTTAAAACTGCATGGCTTCTTTCCGCATGACTCATATCTGTGCCCCCATTCCTCTAAGCGCCGTAGCAAAGGCCCCGTACTGTCCTTTTGGTAGCTCCGGTAAGGCGATTACCCCAAACTGCTGTAAGAGTTCCTGCAGTTGCGGCTGCATGCCCTGCTGCATCAACCCCATTGCGGCAGTCGCAAGCTCATCAAGGCTATATGTTCTTTCCTTTGTTGCAATCGGCGCAGCCGGTGCAATGGCCTGCCCTGCAGGTTTTGCCACCGGGCTTGCCGGATCAGGCTGCTGCGCCGGTTCTACTTTGCCAGGCACATTTTCTGCTGGCTCTACAGCAGGCTCCGGTTTTACTTCCGGCACCGCTGCTAATGTATCGGGATAGCTGCAGCACATCTTTTCGTTCTGCACTGGTTCTTCTTCGTTTAACAGCGCAAGGAGCGCTCCGCTACTTACTGCAAGTCTTCCTTCTTCTCTTGTCATTTCAATGATAACTTTCATAGTCTCCTCCTTAAATCTCTCCGCCTATAGTCAGCGGTAGTTCTATTAAATTAAGTTTCTCAGCGTATACATTCAGTCGTTCTTGGGCTTCGCACCAGTCATCGGTGTCCGGGTTGACCCTCTTAATCGAAACGTTTTCATTGCCTTTTGTTCTCAAATCTGCTCTACGACACTTCCTTTTTACGGTACTGAAATATCCCACGTAGCATTTTCCGGATTCTTCTTCGACAGCTGCTAGGATCCCTGATTTATCGGGTGCACGGTAAATGTGTACTATAGAAAATGTTCCTTTACTACCTGGCCGAAGTATGGTACAATTAGATTGTTTGATAGGATCGGCTGCTTCGCAGTCGGTCTTTATTTTTTGTTCTGACATGCTTCTTCCTCCTCGTGATATCCTTTTCGACTTCCTGTGCGTTTTTCGAGTTCATCCTCATACCATTCTCTAGGTAACCCTCCAACAGGGCACATCCCGTTTTTATCCATCCAAATGGCATTTTTTAGTTCATTAATCGTCATTCTTTCTAGCAAGCTCATAACTCGTTCTCCTCTCTCATCAGTTCCTGCACTGCTTCCGCCCATGCCTCCGCATTGACCGGGCAATACTTCTTGCTAATTTTCTCTACGTCATCGTATCCTTTGCCAAAATAATTCCTGGCCAGATTTCCTACGAATGCGTCAACGCCATCTTCCAAGCTGTCATATGTAATGGGCACTTCATCAACGCTCATACCGCCGACATTGTTACACTCGGTAAAGGCTGCACTGGTAAAGTTTCCTGTTTCCAGTCTTGCTATTGCAAGCGGAATATCCGGTTCGATGTCGTGCTCCCGGCAAGCTCGCACTATCATCTCCTGCACTGATGGCGTATAGATTCCTTCTGCTGGTTCAGGCTTGTCCGTTTCCACTACTTGCTCTGGCCAGCAATCTCTTACTACCGGGACTGACTTTCAAACCGGGATTGCCGCCCAACCACAAAGGCAAATCCACAGCATCGCAATGCCGGCTGCCCATGCCAGGCTCCAGCCTGTCCACCAAATGGGACTAAACTTCCTGATTTTGTACTTTTTCATACTGTACTCCTTTCTATTGTTTTCTACTGTTAATTTCTCTCTTCACTTCATCGGACAGACTATCCCAGCACCGGCTCATTATCTCGCTAAGTGAATCAGATATCTTTAGCTCGTTAAAATATGTAACATCTCCCGAGTCGTGAACGACTTTATACTTGTATCCTTCTAAGTCTGAGACAGTTCTGACCATGGTTTCCCTCCTTTCTTTATCGTATGAGCAAAGAACTTTGTCCTATGCTTCAGAGTACTACCTTGCTCGTGTATTTATCGCAGACATTATCCTGACTCTACGATTGTGATACTAGACCACTTTGATGTCATATCTCGTTTAATACGACTTTTATCATATACAATGTTGCAATTGCTTTGGATTTTGTGATATAATCTCTAACGAATAAGCGTAACTCCTTATTCAGCAAATATACCAATGGCGGCGGAAAGTGTGTAAATATATTTCTGCCGCCAAAACTCTTTCAGGCTCATACGAAATCGACAACTTTAGAAAATCCACCACTCTCATCTCTTCCTTTCCCTTCTCAATTTCTCTTTCGTTTTGCTTGTCCGATTCTCCGCCTTGTTTTATAATGGATACACAGACCATTGCCGTGGTCGAGTAGTTAAATAAGGAGGTATTTTATGAATCAAGAGTTTTTCCAAGACGCTTGTAAAAGAGCTGATGCATCTTTCTCTTCACTAATTGAATCTGAGATGGACTCCCTTGCAACAAGACTAAAAAATGTACAAAAGGAAGATGTTTATCTCAATATCGCTGTTGAAGTACTCTCATTGTCTAAAAAATATACTAAGATTCTTGCTCAAGAGCTTCTTGTAAACGACAGCGAATAACATTTACAATATGATTCACATCCGGCTGAGTTTGTAGTTCTTTTACAATGTCAGCCGCTTCTTTTGCATCAATCTTTATGACAATTTCCACAGTTATTCACCCCCTCCTCAAATCTTCGATAGGTATTTGATTTCCGCATCAAATACAGTCTGTACAGCGTTCTCAAGCTTAGAATAACTCTCAGACAATATTGCGTTTTCTTCGGCATCTATATTTTTCTGATACGACTCTGCAAGTTCTCTTCTAAACTTTGAGAGCGTTTCAATTCTTTCCATTGCCTTGATTTTTATTGCCACGTTCCTGTTCACACGTTTTCACCTCCCTCTTTAAAAATTCCTTTTTATCCTGCGTCTTTTATTTTTGTAAAAACTTTTTCCGGTCCGCCTTTCTCCCTTATGCTTGTTCGCAATTTATTGCTATGATATAATTTCCTTATCAATACCAAGGAGATTATTATGGCATCCATCAAAGATCAGGAAAAACTTCTCAATTCTCTCATTCATCAGAATGACCTTGAAATATCTGATGAAACATTAGAATATCTTCGCAATCCTACTACGCCAGAAGGGGCAAAGCTGGATGCGCTTATCGACTTAATGTCTAATACGATGCGTTCCCTAGAGGAAACAAACAAGCGACTTGATGTCCAACATCAAGAACACATCGAAAATCAACAAAAAGCCGAAGTTTGGCATGAAGAAGATTTAAAGCGCTACGAGAATGACTCTGCACGATTAAAATCCGAATCACGCAAATCTTGGCTTAATATCGTACTTGTAGCCGCAACTCTTGCTGCAACTATTTACACAATTATCCATTAAGCAATTTTGTGATGATTTCGTCTCCCACGTGTATCAAAAGCGCTATGCTAAGCACGTTAATGCAAATCCTTAGTAGGTGATTTGATTTCGTCAAGTCGTCTACTTTCATTTTGATTTGCCTGATTTCTTTCTCAATATCCATTCCTTCACCCCCTTCTCAAATTCTCTTTCATTTTACTTGTCCGATTCCCCGCCTTGTTTTATAATGGATACACAGGCCATTGCCGTGGTCGAGTAGTTAAGAAAGGAGAATGCAAATGGCAAAATATGATTCTTTTGTTTATACAGGTCAATGCCCATATTTAAAGTCGCCTCAAAGTATTCGTGTCGAAACATCTGAGATTCATATCCTTGGTAATCTCAGCCCCGGCTACAAAAAGGTGGGATATTTCTGCGACTACTCAGAAGATTGTCCACACCTTGATGAATACGGCAGATGCCCTGTATTTATCTCGGCTCCCAACGAACCACGCTAAATTCTAAATCTGATGGTTTTGTATTGCCGACTTTTGAAATCCAATCTCCGCCGCAGTCTAACCAGTACTTGCAGTCTGAGCATGGTTCTCCAAAGTCGGCTATTTTTCTATCCATAGCTTGTCTATGAAAACTTTCTAAATGGTTCCACAGGCAGTACATAGATTTTTCCGGTATGTTCAATTTGCTTTCACCTCCCTCTTCAAGTTTCTAAATCATCTACTTTTTATAGATTGGACTTCCTGCACTATCATCATCTGTCGCGAACAAATAATCGAATGACTTATTAAAGTACTTACAAAAAGCCTGACATTCTTTAGGCCAAAATCTCCCACTTCGAATTTTTTGACTATATGAATTACGGCTTACCCCGATAATGTCTCCCATATCCTGATCGGTAAGATGATAAAATGCTTTTTGACCCAATAAGTTTGCGTACATGCTTTCACCTCCTTGTTAACGTTTCGCCAACTTTTCTATAATTGTATCCGCATTTCGCCAACTTGTCAATTATTTTTTTAAAAAAAGTTGACTCTCCGCCAACCCAGTGTTAAGATACTCTTGAAATGAGGTGAACATATGGGATTTTCCAACCAACTAAAAAAAGCGCGTCTAAATATGCACTATACGCAGCAGCAAGTTGCCGATTTGATGGGCATTACAAAAAGTACCTATTGTGGGTATGAAACCGGAAAAAGGAAACCAGATGTAGCTAAAATAAAAAAACTTGCCCGCATATTAAATACATCTGGAGATGTACTTCTTGAAACAGGTTTGGGGGATAATTTAGAACAAAATGGTGAATTTGTTGCCTATATGTTGATGGATAAATATCTTACAGAATATGCAAAAAAAATATATTCCTTGCCAGAAGAACAACGGCAAAGAGTTTATGGGTATATCGACTCTTTGCTGGAACTGGAATAAAAATAAAGAGGGCTTACCGCCCTCTCACACCAGCAGCCTTGACCGTGACTAAGAAATCATAAATGAACTTGAAAACCATAATATCGTCTAATGTGTCAAGTAATCTGTATACCTCTGTTTTATAATTCATCATATTAGTTCCTCCTTTTAGTCATACTTTAGAATTTTTGTCAAGGTTGCTAATATGCTAATTATATATTAAATTCCGCCACTTTTTAAATTAAAAATACCGATGAGGAAATATTTATGAAAATATTAAAGATTGTATTTGGCGTTATGTTTCTCTTAGTAGGAATAATAGCAATTTTCACGAATCAAAGAGAACCAAATGATATCCTTGCTATGGTGGTCAGTATTACCATTGGATTTTTGCTTTGTTTACATGCTTTTAAATCACAAAATAAAGCTTCAAAGAAGCACTTGAATAAAGAACATCAAAATAACGATGAAAGTTTCGATATAGACAGTGCTATCAAAACTCTTTCAAATGAGATAGCCAGCAGCATTCAGTTCTCTGTCCCTGAATTAACCGAGCAGCAACAAAGAGATCTTGAAAAAGTCAAGGAAATGCAAGAAGCATCACCAAATCCAAAATACCGTCGCACTCCTCGAGAGGAGGATTTATCCTTTGATTTTGAGGAAAAATGGGGTAGCCAAATTCACTTCTTAGAAGCTGAGATGCAAAAAAAGTACAGTGCAGCCACTCAAGCACAAGATTACGACACTGCAATAGATTTAGCCAAAGAAGCTTTGACACTATACCAAACCCTTAAGACATTCTGTTATCAAAAAGGAAAAGGCGGCGAAATCTATTTCCAAGATATATGGGAGTATATGCACAACTCAGATAGTGAAGTATTCTCTTATAAAGATACTATCGATAGTCGCATAGCATATTGGGAAGAAATGAGAACGCTTAAAGAAGAAACTTTATCATTAATCGCATCTAAACGCGGAGAACTTCTCCAAAAAGATATTTACAGCTTACTGCCCTCTCATAGCAAAAATAATATCCAGAAAATTATTCGTGAATTAGAATCCGATGGATTAATTCATCGAGAGAAAAAGGGTTCGACTTATCTACTTATTGCCAAGTAACTCAAATAGCGCTCCAAGGTAGATACACGATTATAAGTATATGGGATTAAGATTTATTTTGATAGGGTCTATTTTCGGAGGTTGGCAAAATGGTGAATCACTTTGCTGCGCATCACGCTGAACTGTATAAATACATTTTTTACCATTGACATTTTGGGAGATTTCGCATATACTATGTATTAACAGAAGCTCCCGCACCTCTCAATGATGTGTCAAATGGGAGCACATTTATTTTTTGGAGAAACTATGAAACTAAAAGAAGCAACTACTTTTGAGGAGCAGATTGAATTACTCGAACAAAAGAATATCCTCATAGATAATCGCGAACAATGCCTTAATCTGTTGAAAAGAATTAACTATTATAGACTGTCCGCTTATTATTTGCCGTATAAAGGTCCTGATGGAAAATGTATTTACAACATTCCCTTTTCGCAAATCGCAGAAATTTATGAGTTTGACAAAGAACTTCGAAAGTTAATTCTATCTACCATTGAGCAGATTGAAATCTTTCTCAAAACACAAGTGTCATACTACCACGTACATAAATATGGACCTGATGGTTATATGTCCCCAAAGGTATACAACAAAAAACACAATCACGCCCTTTTCTCTAAGCACGTTACATCATGTATAAGCGAAAACAGCAAGACTCTTGTTGTACAGCACCATATACAAAAATATAATGGCAAATTCCCATTATGGGTAATCATTGAATTTTTCTCGATCGGAATGCTTTCTCACTTTTATCGAGGAATGAGTAACCCTGATAAAGCGGCATTAGCTAAGTCGCTCTATGGTGTAAACTATCAAACTATGGACAGTTGGTTACGTTGTTTAACAGACTTAAGAAACAGGTGCGCTCATTACTCAAGATTATATTACGTAAAATTCCCTGCAATGCCGAAAATGCCAAAAGGTGAAAGCTACGTGCCTACTCGTAGACTTTTTGCTCAATTTTATATGTTGAAACTGATGTATCCTGAAAAAGATAAATGGAATAATGACGTTTTAAAACAATTAGATAAGCTGATAAAAAAATACACGCCGTACATCAGCCGAAATCATCTTGATTTCCCCTATCATTGGAAATCATTACTAACCATAAAGTAACCCTTTAGGAGACCACCCATGCACCCTAACCTCGCTAACGACCTATACTCCATCTACCTCCGCAAGTCCCGTGAGGACATGGAAGCGGAGCTGCACAACACAACTCAACTTAAGCAATCATGTTGTGTCATTGCAGCCCTTAAAAATCAAGTTTTAGAGGTATTTTTGTATCCTTTTTCATAAAATGCCCTCAAGGAGGAGTCCACCATGAAACCAATGGAACTATGGAACACATACATGTACCTGCGCAAGTCCAGGAAAGACGAGCAGCACCTCGATGAACCCATCGAAGTGACTCTTGCCCGGCACCACGATACCCTGAACCGGCTGGCAAAGGCGAAAAGCCTGAACGTTGTCAAGGTCTATAAAGAAGTGCAGACCGGCGACAGCATCGCAGTAAGACCCATGATGCTGGAACTACTTGCCGACATCGAAGAAGGACTTGTCGATGCGGTTCTTGTCATGGACATCGACAGACTTGGTCGCGGTGACCTGCAGGATCAGGGCTACATACTGAATCTCTTCAAGAGGAAACATGTTCGCATCATCACGCCTGACAAAACCTATGACCTTTCCGATGAGACAGACGAAGACATGTTCGACTTCAAGGCATTTTTCGCCCGAAAAGAGCTTGTCACCATCAAGCGCCGTTTTGCCCGCGGAAAACAGGCAAGTCTCAACGCCGGCAATTATATTGGCACTAATGCCCCGTTCGGGTACCGCAAGGAAAACAAAACCCTTTGCATTGTGGAAGAGGAAGCCAAAATCATAAAGCTGATGTTTGACCTCTACGTAAACAAAGGCTACGGCGATACCCGTATCGCCCGGTACCTAAAAGACCACGGCATAAAAAACCATAATGGAGCAGACTGGCAGCGCACCACCATTCGCAGGATTCTCAACAACCCTATTTACATCGGAAAAGTCGCATGGAATAAGCGGGATTTCACCTATAAAGACGGGCGCCGCGTTGGCAGCACACTGAAATCCATCGAAGACTGGAATATTTACGAAGGTAAACACGAGGGCATCATCGATGAAGAAACATTCTGGAAGGCGCAGGACCTTGCCAAAGAGCGCATCGTACCGCACATCTATTCTCGGAACCTGAGCAATCCCCTTTCCTATCTTATCAAGTGCAGCGCCTGCGGTCGCACCATGAGTCAGCGCTCCTCCACCAAGAAAAAGCCTACCCTGCGTTGTTCTCAAAGCTGTGGAGGCGTAATGTCCACTTACATAGATATCGTCGAAGAGCGGCTCATTTCGCAGGTCAGAGACATACTCGAAGGGCTGCAGTGGAAGTACCGCGACATTGACCCGGCAGCTGAACTGGAAGAAGAGATTGACCTTACCTCGCAGGTCATCGAAAACGCCAGGAAAGAAATTAAAAAGCTGATGGAAAAGCGCCAGCGTCAGTATGACTTACTGGAAGAAGGAACTTACACCTCCGAGGATTTTCTGCAGCGTGGAAAAGTAATCGCTGCTGCCACGGAAAAAGAGTACGCTCTCATCAGTGAAGCAGAGGAAAAAATAAAGATACTGGAAGAGAAAAAACTACATTCCGAAAGCACACTGCCAAGAATCACCTCCGCAATAGAATTTATCGACCACGTTTATGAAAATCTGGATCCGCAGCACAAAAATGAGTTCTTATGTGGTCTCATCGACCACGTTGTGTACGATAAGCCAAAAGGCTCTAATCCGCTAGATTTCAAGCTTGAGATACATCTCAAGTTATAAAAAATACCCTTGGTGGTAAACCAGAGCGCATATAGGTATGCGCGCTGTCGCAACAGTGATTATGAATCGCGCTACAATAGATTACGGTGAGTTTGCCCGCGTTAGCAATGGCGGCGACATTCGCGCCATCATTTTACAGCAGGGGCAGTTTGTATGTCTGCGCGAGTCTATAGGCGGCACTTACAACAGGCAAAATATTTATAATATGACCCCGACACAAGAGCATTATGATATTGTAGACTGGGCAATGGGCGGCGGCAGGCTGCCCGGTGTGGATGGTTCTCTATTCTTTCACAACCCTTACAGCCCAACCTGTCCCACCTATTTCCCTACAAATGTGGGCGTGATTCATAACCGAATCGGTGATCACTGTTTTTATCTTCCAACTTCCTATTATGCCAATACTTAATGACAACCGAATCAAAAATCGACATTCCTATGTTATAAAAATTTAAAGCGAGGTAATTTATATGGCAACATTATGTAATGCAAAAAGCGGATGCGGTAACGTGTCCCTGCAGCCAAAACCAATAGATAACCATGATATCAATTTTGTTCCCGCACCAATTATTACTTACCCTCAAATGACAAATTGCACCAATCACCCATACACACCGCAGCAAATGCCCGGCACTTCAAATTCTCCTACCTTTCCTGGGATTGTCGCTTCAACCGTGCCAATGCCAGGTACACAAGCAGTAAATCAGAGTGGTGCAGAAACGCAGGCACCTTCCATTATTCCTGCTGCCGAAGGACCCTTCGAAACCATTCCAGGTCAGCCGGATCCTCCGGCGCTTTTCACAAATGCTAACGCAGATGCTGGAAGAGTTACTTCGTCTTCCGCAACGGGCAGCACGCAAACACCAAGCAGCAGTAGTGTTCCTCCAAGTATTCTTCCTGAAGCCCCGCAGTTTCAAGTACCTAATAATCCCCTCCTTCCGCCAGGCTATCAGGAGACAATCGATTATGAAAATCTTCAGTACTTAAACGGTTTTCTCAGAACACAGATTGGAAAGTATATGCGTGTTGAGCAGCTGGTAGGTTCCAGCAACGTTGAAGACCGATACGGTTACCTTATCGGCGTCGGCGTCAACTACATTCTGCTGCAGGAAATCGGCACAGGTAACGTCAGTGCAATCGACTACTATAATATTAAATATGTCTATATTTATTACGCAACCCCTCAACTGCCTTATTTCAGATAAATAACTCTGTACCCCGCAGATGGAAAGTTCCAAAAGACTTTCCATCTGCTTTTTTCATTAAAATATGCGAGGATAAAACCAGCAGAATCTGTCTAATTTTCCTCAAACTTGTACATGAAATTTTTAGCAAGAATATTGCATTTTTCTTCCATAAGGGGTATAATTTTTATGAAAAAAATCAATTAAGAATATGAAAGGACACAATAATGAGAAAATCAAAATTAATCAGTCTCACTCTGGCACTGGCTTTGGTTTTATCCACAGTATTTGCCGGAACAGAGAGCGTATTTGCGGATACTGTAACGCTTCCTGAAGGAAACATTACATTACAGGGAGCTCCTTTCCAGGATGCCGCTAAGTTCAAAGCTGCAGACGACACAACAGAGTTAACTCCGGTTGTTGCACAGAATTTAAACACTGTTGCAGACAAAGACCTGAATATGTATACCACCACGGAATATACAAGTCAGGCAATTTATTATGCGGTAGAAATTCCAAAAGCAGGAAACTTTATCTTTGATATTTTATCTGTCGGCGATACTAATGTCTATCTGTACGAAGACCTTAATGACTCATATATCGACGCACGCCGCATTGCTGCTGCTGAGACAACAGACGACGTTCAGACTTTCTCCGTGCAGGTAAAGAAAGCTGGTACTTACTACTTAGTATTCGAGGCTGCTTACGGTAGTGCACAGAGCGCTTTCACTGTAACTTATGCACCAACAAAAACAACCACCAGCAGTTCTACACTAAAATCCAACAAAGACTTCTATGCCTCCGTATCAGGAAGCGGTTATCGCTACTATAAAGTTACTACCGTAGGAAATAGAAAATTAACAATTTCTTTCCCTTGGGGCGATGGAACCAATTCAAAATATAAAGTGAAAATCATGGATTCCAAAAAGAAAAAGACCCTGAGTGGCGTTACAACTGTAAGCTCCTCTATCGATTATACTACTTTTGGCGCTGTTCCAAAGGGAACCTACTATGTAGCTGTTTCTACCGCTACTGATTCTTGCTACAGCATTAAGGTAAAACAGACAAAGGTGACCGAAAACAGCGGAAGCAGCAAATCAAAAGCAAAAAGCATTTCTAAAGGCGGAAAGAAAAAAGGTCTGGTTACCGCAACCCAGTCTAAGACTTCTGCTGACTGGTACAAGATTAAAGTCAACAGCAATCAGGCAGTAAACTTAGATGTTTATACAGAAACCGGCGGTTCTGGCGGAATCAAGATTACCGTTTACAGCGGTTCCAAGTCTATGGGATCTTCCGAGTTTTATAACGGAAGCAGTCCAGATTCCTATTCAGGCAGATTAGAGCTTTATACTACAATCAATGGCGTTCATATGGGATATCTGCAAAAAGGAACCTACTACATCAAGGTTACCAAATACGGTTCTGGTAATGGTTATTACGAAATTCAGTGGAAATAATCCTAAATTAAAAAACAGTATGCCAAAAGGGCTCCAAGTGGAGCCCTTTTCTAATAGGTAATGTTTAGTTTCCGCAGTTGCAGAAAATGATTACTAACAGTAAGAAGAAGAACAATAAGCTAGTATCGATTCCACCTTCGTTGTTGAATAATCCACAATTGTTTGACATAATATTTCACCTGCTTCTTTCATAGATTTTACTTTACAGTATGATGAAACCGGTGTATTTGTTCCTGTCTATGTCAAAGATTTTTTCTCTTTTCTATCGCTTCACATCGCCGCCAGACAGGATATCGTCATAAACAGCGCGGCTACCGCCGATAAATTTTGGACGGGTTCTAGCGCATACCACATGCGCCTCTCCGATTTTCTTTACAGAAATGCGAACTGGCACCGCCACACGCGCGAGCTGCATACCGATTAACGTATCTCCAATATCCATACCTGCGTCCGCTTTGATTTCCTCCACAGCTACAGGATTCTTTGCGTTTTCATAAACTGCCATAGCAAAGGAGCCGCCTGCATGGGTCTGTGGTACTACATTAGCAATCTCTGTACCGGGAAGAAGAGCTTCCCTCTCCACAATAACAGCACGATTCAGGTGTTCACAGCACTGTGCCGCCAGAAAGATTCCTCTTTCCGCCAGAATCGGATAAACGCCGTCATAGACCGCTTTCGCCGCATTGAAGTCCGAACCCTTCCCAATCCGCTCTCCCTTAATTTCACTAGAAGAGCAGCCAATAATAAAGATATCGCCTTTCTGCAGCTTTGCAGCTTCTAAAAGTTCCTTCACCGCACTTGCTGCCTGCTCTCTGATTTCTTCATAAGACATTTATATCACTTCCTTAAATGAATTTGCATGTTCACATGTCGCTTCTGTTATACATTCCAGCTGGCAAGATACTTTTCCTGCTCTTCTGTCAGTGTATCAATTTCAATATCCCAAGCTGCAAGCTTTCTTCTTGCAACAACATCGTCAATTTCAGTGCTGACATCGACAACACCTTTTCCCAGCTCACTGTAATGCTCCTTGATGTACATGGCAGAAAGGGCTTGCACTGCAAAACTCATATCCATGATTTCTGCAGGGTGTCCGTCAGCTGCCGCAATGTTGACCAGACGACCTTCCCCAATAACATTGACCCATTTTCCATTTGGGAGCCTGTATCCCATAATATTCTTACGGGTTTCCTTCTTCTCTAACGCTGCTGCTTCAAGGCCTTTCATATCTACTTCGCAGTCAAAATGACCTGCATTAGTCAAAATGGCTCTGTCTTTCATGGTGAGCATATGATCCACAGTAATCGTCTTGCAGCAGCCTGTCGCCGATACAAAGATATCGCCGTAAGGCGCCGCCTTTTCCATAGTCATCACGTCAAAACCATCCATCTTGGCTTCAATGGCTTTTACAGGATTTACTTCCGTAACGATCACCTTTGCGCCCAGAGCATTTGCGCGCATTGCAATGCCTCTACTGCACCAGCCGTAGCCGACTACTACCACAGTCTTTGCTGCTACAATCAGGTTGGTGTTTCTCATGATACTGTCCCAAACGGACTGTCCAGTACCGTAACGATTATCAAACAAATGCTTGCAGTCTGCGTCGTTTACTGCAACCATAGGGAATTTCAAAATACCTTCTTTTTCCATAGCCTTTAAGCGAATGACGCCGGTAGTCGTTTCCTCACAGCCGCCCCAGACTTCTTCTGCTAAATCAGGACGCTTTGTATGCAACATGCCGACTAAATCACCGCCATCATCGATGATAATGTTTGCCTTGTGTTCAAGGCACATTTCAATATGTTTGTCATATTCTTCCGGTGTTGCACCGTGGTATGCAAATACCTTCATGCCGCTGTCTGCAAGGGCTGCTGCCACGTCATCCTGCGTAGAAAGCACATTGCTGCCTGTTACAGACATTTCCGCGCCGCCTGCCGCCAAAACCTTGCAAAGGTATGCAGTCTTCGCCTCCAAATGCACAGAAAGAGAAATTTTGATTCCCTCAAAAGGCTTCGTTTTTGAAAACTCCTCTTCCATTCCGCGAAGAAGCGGCATATTGTTTCTGACCCATTCTATTTTCTGATGCCCCGAGGGCGCCAGTGAAATATCTCTGATATCGTAATTCTCCATGATTCTGATTCCTTTTCTTATATGTATTTATACTGCTTCCAGCGGCGAAGCAAAGCTGTACGCAATACAGACATGTCCCATCAGTGTTTCCGCCGGCTCTCCGTCCACAGTGAAGCGCACTCTGCTCACCTCTTCAAATGAGCCTGTCAAAGTGGCTACAATCTGTGCAATTAAAAGCCTTTCCTCCAGCTCCGTTCCAACCAGATTCCGACTGGAAAAATCAACAGTGACTTCGCCTTCTACTTCCTTAATGTAGTTTATCTTGTACTGATTCTTAAAAGCTGTACCCGCCTGCATATCTGCAGAAATTTTCTTTTCCTGCAGGCACTTCAGCGCTTTTCCGTAAAGCTCCGTTCTACCGCCGCTTGAAACTTCATCAGTTCGTTCCAGTAAGATTTCCTCTATGCTACCTGTTTGCAGCGCATTCATATTCAGCAGCACAACCTTTACTCTTACTTTGTTTCCAAATCCGGTACATGCCATAAATAATGAGATGATTGCAAGAATCACCAGTAATTTAAAATAAATATGCTTCATCGGTGATTCCTTTATTCTACAGTAACACTCTTTGCCAAATTTCTCGGCTTATCAATATCCTCACCTTTTTCCCTTGCCACATAGTAAGCAAACAGCTGTAGTGGAATCACAGACAGAAGCGGTGAAACTTCGTCAGCACAAGGTGGAATGTAAATAACTTCATTACTCTGCTTTTCAATCTGCGCCTTGCCCTCTTTTGCAATAGAAACCACATGTGCAAGCCGCGCTTTTACCTCTACAATGTTGGAAAACATCTTCTCAAACAGCGCATCCTGTGTTGCCAATGCAATAACAATGGTCTCAGGCTCCATCAACGCAATAGTTCCATGTTTCAGCTCCCCTGCCGCAATAGCAAAGGAATTGATATATGAAATTTCTTTCAGCTTCAGAGATCCCTCATACGCTACCGCTGAATCCATACCTCTTCCAATAAAGAATACCTGCGTTCTATTATAAAGTACCTTGGCAAGCTTTTCTATCTCTGCAGATTTTTCGATAATCCGCTCCACCTTTTCCGGTGCTGCCATAAGTTCAGCCAGCATTGCCTGATAGTATTCTTCCGTAATAGTTCCCTTCAAGTCCCCCATATAAAGGGCAATGAGATACATGCAGACCATCTGGGTGGTGTATGCTTTAGTAGACGCCACTGCGATTTCCGGCCCTGCCCAAGTGTAGAATACATCGTCGGATTCTCTTGCTACCGAGCTTCCCACTACGTTAACTACGGATAAAATCCTGGCACCTTTGCTCTTGGCTTCACGCAGCGCTGCCAGCGTATCCAGAGTCTCTCCCGACTGGCTGATTGCAATAAACAAAGTATTCTCATCCACAAATGGATCTCTATATCTAAATTCCGATGCAACATCTACCTCTACCGGAATTCTTGCCATCTTCTCTATGGCGTACTTGCCCACAAGACCAGCATGATATGCTGTTCCACAGGCAACAATATAAATCTTGTTAAATTTCTTCAGGTCTTCCAGCGTCAAAGAAATACCGTCTAACTTCACTCTGCCGTTTTCACCAAGACGCCTGGTTAAAGTTTCTCTGATCGCTTTCGGCTGCTCATGAATTTCTTTTAGCATAAAGTGCTCATATCCGTCTTTTTCAGCATCCTCAAGGCTCCAAGTCACTTGCAGCACATCTCTCTTAACTGGCTTTTTGTCCTGATTCAAAATCTGAATCTGCTCCGGTGTGCAGATTACCATCTCGTTATTTTCAATCAGATATATTTTATTCAAATATTTTAACAGCGCCGGAATATCTGAAGCGATGAAGTTACAGCCTTTTCCCAGACCTGCAATCAGCGGCGCATCTTTTCTGTATGCCACGATTTTGCCCGGTTCATCCTTTGACATCGCTACGATGGCATAGGCTCCCCTCATCATCTTTACCGCCTCAAAGACGGCATCCTCCAGGGTTGTCTTCTTTAGAACACCCAAAAGATGTGCAATAACTTCTGAATCCGTCTCAGTCCGAAAAGTAATGCCGTGCTCCTTGGTGAGCCACTCCTTTAATTCCACATAGTTTTCTACGATTCCATTATGCACAATGGCGATAGAACTATCGCCATTTATATGCGGATGTGCATTGGCGTCAGATGGAGCGCCATGGGTTGCCCACCTTGTATGTCCGATTCCCGTTGTTCCATAAAGGTTTTCACCGGCAATATCTTTTTCCAGATTAGCAATCTTGCCCTCTTTCTTTCTGACGATTAGTTCACCGCCACTGTGCAGGGCAATTCCCGCAGAGTCATATCCTCTATATTCTAACTTTTTAAGTCCATCAATGATAATATCCCTGGCGTTATCAGCCCCGACATATCCTACAATTCCACACATAAGTTATACCTCTCTTATCTCTCAATTCCTTTTTTCTAACTGAATTTCCTGCTAATTAAATCTGCCAGTTCTGTTGCCAGCTGATGAATCCTCTCTATATCACTGCCCTCAATCATCACGCGAACCAGCGGTTCTGTGCCGGATGGTCTGATGAGAACTCGACCACTTCCTTCCATCTCTTTTTCAATAGCAGAAATAGCCTGCTGCACCTCTTTATCGGTTAGATAGGCTTTTTTATTTTCATTGCTTACCCTCGCATTTTCAAGAACCTGTGGGAAAATTTCAATCTCAGCGGAAAGCTCCGAAGGCTTTTTTCCTGACGAGGCTACCGCCTTCACAAACTGAAGAGAGGAAAGGGTTCCATCCCCCGTCGTGGTGTGATTCAGGAAAATAATATGACCGGACTGTTCTCCACCCAGAATGCAGCCAGTTTCCTGCATAGATTCCAGCACGTATCTATCACCTACACCAGTCACTTCTACCTCTGCACCCACAACATCCTTGATATATTTATGGAAGCCGATATTGCTCATTACCGTTGCAGTGACCTTATTCTCAGCAAGCTGACCTGCTTCCTTTAGCATTTTAGCACAAATGCAGATGGTCTTGTCTCCGTCAATGACCATACCCTTTTCGTCTACAACGATAAGTCTGTCTGCATCTCCATCATAAGCAAGACCAATATCAGCATGCTCTGATACCACTGCCTGCTGCAATTTTTCAGGATGAGTTGAGCCAATTTTATCGTTGATGTTAAGACCGTCAGGCTCGCACCCGATAGTAATTACCTCTGCACCCAGGGCACGATAAACTGCTGGTGCTGTTTTAAATGCTGCACCATTGGCACAATCCAACACCACTTTCATGCCTTCCAGTCTGATATCGATGGTTGACAGAAGAAACTTGCAATAAAGCTCCGCCGCATCATCATCTGCATCCAGACATCTTCCCAACTCATCACCAGTTTTATGGCTATTAGTGTCGATTCCTCTGATAATAATATCTTCTATTTTTTCTTCTATGGCATCGTCCAGTTTAAAACCCTCGCTGTTAAAAAATTTAATTCCGTTATATTCAAAAGGGTTATGTGAAGCAGAGATGACAATCCCAGCGTCCGCATGATAATGTTTTACCAGATATGCAACTGCCGGCGTAGGAATTACGCCAACTTTAATCACATTTCCGCCGACAGCCAAAATACCAGCAGTCAAAGCATTTTCCAGCATATCACCGGAAATTCTTGTATCTTTACCGATTACAATAACTGGTCTTTTGCTTTCTTTGCGCAGAACATGAGCGCCTGCTTTTCCCAAATTAAACGCCAGCTCCGGCGTCAGTTCTGAATTGGCGATGCCTCTGACACCGTCTGTTCCAAATAATCTTCCCATAAATAGCCTCTATTCCTTTTGCTCAATTTCAACGTGTACTTTTTTCGGAGTCACTTCAATTTTAGTACAATCTTTTTGACATACGACTTCCAGACTCACCTGATGACTACCTTCTTGTTTATCCTTCAGTTCCACTTGCAGTATAATATCTTCCTTTTCTATAGCTGCAAGTTGTTCCTCTTTACCTGTCAGAACAACAACCAGACGATCAATTCCCGAAATTTCCGCCTGTAAATCCGCTGCCAAATTCTGCATATCAATTTCATCGCTGTTAAAAGTAAACGTCCTAGTGCTAAGGGCTTCCACCTTAATCTCTGCAATCATAGATTCTGCTGACCTTCCGGAAACCTGTACATCTGCAGGAAGTACTGGCACAATCTTCACCGTAGTATCCTCTGTAACATCGGTCAAATCAATAGCCTCAGCAGTAACAAATTCAATGGATTCAAGGACGCTGCTTTTTCCCTTAATAGTAATAGTCTTCGGAGCAGAAACGGATTTTTCCAATGTGCCGTCGGATAGATCCACAACTGGCACCTTTAGCGGTACGGTCTTCGCCATTCCAAGCTCCGCTGTCACCTGTACAGACCCTGCAGAAAGTTTGACTCTCTCTATCATTTCGCCTCTTTTATCTACAGGTTCCAATTTGCAGGCAATGGTCTTCAACCTATCTGTTACTTCTCCTTCTTTTACCAAGGCACTAGCATGATCTACCTGTTCTACCAGTGACTGTGCACCAGTTACCGTAACCTTGCTGCGGCTCAATTCTACTGTAATCGGTTCCTGATCCGTACTGAAAACTCCCTCATACTGCGGCAGAATGTCAATTTCCTTTGAGACTTTGTTTTCAACTGTAACAGTGACTTTATTTAAACTTTTATCTTCAATTTCCACATTATCCGGCACTCTGATATTGACCCGTAACTGATTCTCACCTTTCGCTGCCTCCTCTAAGCTGACAGAAGCAGTAATATCACCAGGGCGCAGTCTGCTTACGTTGGCTCTGGTGCCCGTCACCGTCACGTTCAAAGTCTCAGCGCTGATGTCTAAAATTGCCAGCTCGTTTTCATCCAGCGATTCTTCCCCCAGAAACTGAATTGGGACATCCCTGTAAGTCTTGGTGTCGGTCGGGTTGGTTTCCCCAATAACATATGCCCAAATTCCAATCGCTATGAGCACAGAGAGGACGATATTGAACTTTTTGTTATCTAGCATCTTTCTTCCTCCCCAGTTTGCCTATAATCTTTTTCAGCTTGTCGCCGCGATCTCCTTCCTTGTTTAAATATAAATTTAAAAGAGTTTTTTCAACAGTCTTAGTATCTAAAAATCTCGTCAGCTTTCCATCCACTGCCATAGAAATAACGCCCGTTTCCTCACTCACAATGATGGAAATGGCATCAGAATGTTCGGTAATTCCAATACCAGCTCTATGTCTGGTTCCCAGACTTTTATTTAAATTTTTATTTTCTGTCAAAGGCAGAACACATCCTGCAGCATAAATCCTGTCTGCACGGATAATGACAGCTCCATCATGGAGCGGCGCACCCTCATAAAATATATTGCCCAAAAGCTGTGCAGAAATATCCGCATTGACTTCAGTTCCGGTCTCTGCGATATCTACAAGAGCTGTTTCTCTTTCCAAAATAATGAGCGCACCAGTCTTTGTCGCAGAAAAAGAGTTCACTGCCTTGACGAATTCGTCGGTAATATCCTTTGCCTTTTCTTTGTCCAACTGACCGAAAGGCGCTTTCACAATCTTACTTCTGCCTACATACTCAAGGCCCCTGCGCAATTCAGGCTGAAATACTACAACCAGAGCAATAATACCCATGGTCAGTGTCCCCCTTAAAATCCAATTAAGCGCATACAAGTCCAGCACATCTGAAAGGAAAAAAGCGGCAATTAATACAAGCAGTCCTTTCACCAGCTGCTGCGCTCTGGTATCTCTGATAAAACTAATGACTTTGTAGACGATAAAGGCCACGATGAGAATGTCCAAAATATCGTTAATTCCAATACTGGAAATGATGTTGTTGAAAAAATTTTCCATATGCCTTCCCCTTATATATAGCTTATATAATTCTACCGTATCTAACTAAAAAATTCAAGGGAATTGGCACAAAAACCATGGTAAACTCATGAAATCTTAACAAAGTTTTCTATTCAAAAAGGACCGCCCAAACGGACAGTCCTAAAACATTTCCTTTATTAGTAAGTTGTCTCCAGCACACCATAGTTTCCATCTTTTCTGATGTAGACCACATTGACGCTGTCTGTTTCCATATCAAGGAAGACGAAGAAATTATGCTGCAGCATTTCCATCTCCAAAATTGCTTCCTCCACTGACATCGGCGAGAGCTCAAACTTCTTGGTTTTCACAACCTTTACTTCTTCCACTTCTTCCGGAAGTTCTGGCAGACTCTCAAATCTTACGGATTTGTTGTCGTTATAACGCTTCTGCAGCTTGCCTTTAAATCTTGCCATCTGGCTGGACAGCTTATCTACAACCTTATCAATTGCCTCATAGATATCATCCGAAACGTCTTCGCTTCTGAATACTGCCCCTTTGGCGTTGATAGTTGCCTCTATCTTGTCCTTGCCTCTCTCCTGAGATAATACCACTTTTACAGTAATGTCATCGGAGAAATATTTCCCAAGCTTATCAAATTTCCTCTCCAGTGTGTCCTGTAAATGCTTGTAAGTGTTAAAATTCTTACCTGTGATGTTTACCTTCATGTGATGACCTCCTTAGCCACTCCTCTGAGTCCGGCCTTTCAGCAGAAACGCCGAAAGCAAAGGTGATTTTCTTTAAAACCATTATAACATACTTTTCTGAAAAATCATATATCTTTTTTGTGCCAAGTCCGACTTTTTTCCTGAAATTATTCCTATGTCGATGAGGCTACCTATGCAGCTGCCGCCGCTGTCCCTTTTTCTACGCTTCGCTATGCTTTCCACCCTTCGGGCGAAAAGCATAGAAAAACGGCAACGTTCGCTTTGCTCTCTCCTCCGTTCTCTTCGTTCACTTCGCTGTCCCTTTTTCTACGCTTC
>NZ_QWES01000019.1:0-80818 GCF_009936115.1 Anaerotruncus sp. 80 | reverse complement strand
TTTTCAAGGCTTTCGGAGGATTTTATTAAAACCCTATGAGGTGTGATAAACACCTGTAAAATTATGAGTTTCTAATTTACATTATATTTTTTGTGGCCTCAGTGCTGGCTATAGCACCCCAAATGCAGGTTTTTGCTGCCAGTAGTACTGATGCGGAGTTTGAAGCACAGCTTACTTCAGAAGGCTTTCCTGAAAGCTACAAGACAAAGCTTAGAGCATTGCATCAGCTCCATCCGAACTGGACATTTAAGGCCAAACAGTTGAATTATACCTGGGCGGAGGCACTGGATAAGCAATGCTCCAATGTAAATGCCAATCTGGTCTCTAACAATTTTCCTGCAGGTTACAAGGCAGTGCAGAGTGGTACATATAATTTTGACACCCATACCTATATCGGAAAAGATGGAGCCAGCTGGGTTGCAGCCTCCAGACAGGCCGTTGCATTTTACATGGATCCGAGAAACTGGCTGGATGAGAGTTCTATTTTCATGTTTGAGCCTAATCTTTATGATGCCTCTTATCAGACGGAAGATCTGGTAAAGAAGATTTTGTCTACCACTGCACTTCCATCTACAGCAGCGAAATATTATATTGAGGCAGCAGAACAAACTTATAACGGAAAAAAATACAGCATCAGTCCTGTATATTTAGCGTCAAAAACAAGATTGGAACTGGGCAGCAGCGATTTTATGATAAATGGACATGCCTTTACCTATGGTGGTAAGAAATACTCCGGATTGTACAACGCCTATAATATTGGAGCAACTGACAGTGCCGACGGCACTGCAGCGCTAAAGGGATTAGTTTATGCAGCCGGCGGTTCGGATGGAAAAGGAACTACGTATCTTCGTCCGTGGAATACACTGAAGAAAGCAGTGACAGGTGGTGCGTTGTATATTGCAGGTACCTTTTTTGAGCGAAATCAATATACCTCATATTACGAAAGATATAATGTGCTGAATGGGCTTTCTGGCATTGGCACATATCAGTATGCGACTTCGATTTTTGCAGCGGCAACGCAGTCTGCAATTATTCATGGGAATTACTATGATTATAAGGTTCTGACAGAAGCATTTTCTTTTGAAATTCCGGTTTTTAAAAGTATGCCGTCTTCGCCGGCAGCAAAACCGGGAAGTGGCAGTAACAACTGTTATTTAGATGACATTTCGGTATCTCTGGATGGGAAGAAGCTGAGTTTTATTTCAGATTTTAATCGCTTTACTACTGATTATACGGTGAAGCAGACCATCGGTGCTGTTGATAAGCTGACCATCAGCACTAAAAAGAATGACAGTGCTGCTACCGTTTCCGTCAGCGGAAATACTACATTAAACGAAGGTATTAACAAGATTACAGTAAAAGTTACAGCTCCTTCTGGTGCGGTGAGCAAAACTTATAATATTACAGTCGTTAAGGATTCCAGTGCTGTGCCGGATCCTAACGAAAAACTGATTGAAGGTGTAGAAAACACTACAATTAAAGCGTCTTCTGTTCTGGGAGAAGGCAATATACAGGTCAGCTGGACGAAGTCAGCTGGATATAAGATGGACTACTATGAGGTTTACAGAAGTACTACTTCAGGAAGCTATAGTACAACGCCATACTTTGTAACGACTAATGGCACGAAAACGACTTACAAAAATACCAAAAATCTAAAAGACGGCACCAGATATTATTATAGAGTGCGAGGAGTTCGTGTCATAGACGGAAAAACCTATTATTCCAAATGGTCAAATCAGGCGTACAGAACTTATCGAGCGCCAGAACTTTCAAATGAGAAGATTATAGAGGGGGTGCAGGCAACAGCTTTGAACGCAGCGGCTGTATCGGTGCCAGGCACGATTCAGCTTAGCTGGACTAAATCCGGCGCATATGCCATGGATTACTATCAGGTCTTCAGAAGAGGTGAAAACGAAGAATATGGAAGCGCGCCTCACGGTGTTACAGCGTCGGGGGATATCTTCGCTTATGAGGATAAATCCAACATGACAGAAAATGCTACGTATTACTATAAAGTGCGAGGTGTTCGTAATGTCGACGGCATCGGCTACTATACTCCGTGGTCCAGCGAGGTGAGCTGCGTATACAAACCGGATTATTCTTCGAAGATTGCCGGTGTACAGGCAACGACGATTAAGGCGTCCTCTGTTTTGGGAGCGGGTTATATCCAAATTAATTGGAAAAAGTCTGCAGGCTATAAAGTGGATTATTTCGAGATTTATAGAAGCACAAAATCGGGAGAATACAGCAGTATACCGTTCTTTAAGACAACAGATGGTGTAAAAAACAGTTATAAAAATACGAAAAGCCTGAAGAAAGGCACTCGCTACTACTATAAAATTCGTGGCGTTCGCACTTTTGACGGAACAAAGTATTATACAAAATGGTCAAATCAGGCATATAGAACTTACAAGTAAACAAAAGGGGATATCTCAAAATTGATTTTGAGATATCCCCTTTTTCACATCGTAAATCGTTGAAATCTATAGCTTGCAGCCCTGAGTGCTGCCGCGTCTTGCAAGTTCCGCGTGAATACTGTTTAAAATTGTACGCTTTTGATAGCTCCACGATGGACTGATGAGAATTTTGCGGGGCGCATCGGCGCTGAGCCTGTGAATAGTAATTTCCGGCGGAATGATTTCAATTAAATCGCACACCAGATTGACATATTCTTCGATAGAGTCAAAGGAACAGTAATCTGGATGAGAAAGTGCCATGGAGGAGCCTTTTACTACGTTTAGCATGTGCAGCTTGATTCCCCAGATACCGCTTTGACATACGTAGCGCACAGAACGTTCCATATCGTGTTGACTTTCGCCGGGAAGTCCCAAAATCAGGTGTACGACCGTTTTGATACCGCGAGCGTTTAGCTTGCTGATTGTTTCATCGTAGATCGATAAATCATAGCAGCGGTTGATGAGAACGGCTGTTTTTTCGTGAATGGTCTGCAGTCCCAGTTCTACCCAGAGAAAGTGATTTTCGTTGATTTCAGAAAGTAAATCCAGTACTTCCGTATCGATACAGTCAGGCCTTGTGGCGATGACGATACCGGAAATCAGCGGATGGTTCAGCGCTTCATAAAATTTATCTCGCAAAACATCAACCGGAGCGTAGGTGTTAGTGTGATTTTGGAAATATGCCAAATATTTGGCGCTCGGCCACTTGTCTGAAAGGAGGGTAATTTGCTCTTCGATGGTAGAGGCAAAGTCGCCGCCGCCGTCAGCAGAGCAGAAGATGCAGCCGCCGCTTCCTTTGGTGCCGTCTCTGTTTGGACAGGTGAAACCGCCGTCGATGGAGAGCTTGACAGTCTTTTCTCTAAAGTATGATTTTAGGTATTTACTAACCATGTTAATAGATGGCTGCATGATAGAGTCCTCGTTTCTTTTTGTACTGATTCAATCTTAAGGGGTGGAAAAGAAAAAGTCAACTTTTTCCGGCGAATTTATTGTAAAACTGTGTAAAATCGGATATAATAAAGAGTCAATAGTTCATAAAATACCAGAGAAAAATCAGGAAGGAGCAAGCAGTAACTATGACAAAGAAAGAAACAGCTCCCTGGAGCTTGCAAAGAGGCATTTCTGACTGCTCTGACTGCATGTGCGGTCTTACGGGCGCAGGTGAAACTACCATGAAACCGCCGCTGCTTCTTCACAGCTGCTGCGGACCTTGCAGCACATCGGTCATAGAGCGGCTGGCACCTGATTATGATATCACCGTTTTTTTCTATAATCCGTGTATCACTGACGGAGAGGAATATGAGAAGCGGAAGATGAACCAAATCGCTTTTATTGAGAAATATAACCAGAATCTCGGCGGTACGCAGAAGATTCACTTTATGGAGGGGATATATGAGCCGGACGCGTATTATACGCGGGTATCCGGCTTCAGTAATGAACCGGAAGGTGGGGCGCGCTGCACGATTTGCTTCGATATGCGTCTTGAAAAGACGGCACAGACAGCGGCAGCCAAGGGATATGGCATTTTTGCCACAACCCTGACTGTAAGTCCTCATAAAAATTATCCGCTCATTTCAGAAATCGGAAAGAAATTTGCAGTGCAGTATGGCATAGAATTTCTGGACATCGACTTTAAGAAAAAGGCGGGATTTCATCGCAGCATTCAGCTATCTAAGGAATACGGTCTTTACAGACAGAACTACTGTGGCTGCGAGTATTCAAAACGATAATTCAATATTTTTGAGATATAATATGGAGGAAAGAAAAATGGCACAATTAATCACACCGAAGGACTACTCACCGGTAATCAGTCCGCTGGAAACCCAGCGTGCAATCAAAAAAATTAAGGATTACTTTCAGCAGGAACTGGCTTACGGGTTAAACCTGCGAAGAGTATCCGCACCTCTCTTTGTTTTTCCGGAGACCGGACTGAACGACAACTTGAACGGTGTGGAGCGAAGAGTCTCATTTAGCCTGCTTGACCTTGAAGAAAAAGAGGTTGAAGTAGTGCAGTCTCTCGCAAAATGGAAGAGAATGGCTCTTGGAAAATATGGAATTAAGCCGGGACACGGCATTTATACAGATATGAATGCAATCAGAAGAGACGAAGAGCTTGACAACCTCCACTCTGTCTACGTAGATCAGTGGGACTGGGAAAAGGTAATCACCAAAGAGCAGAGAAACACGGAGTATCTCCACGAGACAGTGACAACCATTTACAACGCAATGAAGAATCTGGGGGATTATGTAAATCGTCTTTACAGAGATTTACAGACAGAGATTCCTAATGAGATTTATTTTATTACCAGCCAGGAGCTTGCAGATATGTATCCAAATAAGACACCAAAGGAAAGAGAAGATTTAATCTGCAAAACTCACGGCGCAGTCTTTATTGAAAAAATCGGTGGAACCTTGACCTCAGGCGAAAAGCACGACGGAAGATCTCCGGACTATGACGACTGGGAACTGAATGGGGATATTATCTTATGGAACGATGTGCTGGACAGAGCCTTTGAGATATCCTCTATGGGCATCCGCGTAGATGCTGATGCTATGGATCGCCAGTTGAAGCTGGCAGGCGCTGATGACAGAAGAAGCCAGTCTTTCCATCAAGCCATTTTAAGCGATGAGCTGCCGTATTCCATTGGCGGCGGCATCGGACAGAGCAGGCTGTGCATGTACTTCCTGCGTAAAGCTCACATTGGTGAGGTGCAGGTTTCTGTATGGCCGGAGGATATGATTTCCGAGTGCAAAAAAGATAATATTTTCTTACTATAAGATGAAATATATAAACGTAGTTATTAATCATAACAGCAGGCATACGGACACATACTATACATATGCAGCGCCCGATGATATTACAGTTGGGGACATCGTAGAGGTGTCCTTTAACAGAGGTAATAAGCCAAAGAACGCTTATGTCTTTGAAGAGGGAGTTACCCCCGATTGCGAGGTTTCCAAAATCAAAGCGATTACTGGAAAAAATCCGGATATCTCCCTGAATCCTGAGATGGTGAAAACTTGTATTTGGATGAAGCGGCGATACGGAATCAAATATTTGGACGCTGTTAAATGTTTTGTGCCAAACGGAAATCCTGCAAAAGAAGGCAAAGAAAAGGAACCCTACAAGGACGCGGAGGGCGAGAGACAGGACATCAGAAGGCTGACAGAGGAGCAGCAGATAGCGGTGGATACCATCAGCTGTGCGGTCAGAGGAGAAAGACAGGAAAGTTTTCTCATTCACGGGGTCACCGGAAGTGGCAAGACGGAAGTTTATATGCAGGTCATCGCAGAGGTTCTTTCTGCGGGTAAAACAGCTATTATGCTCGTGCCTGAAATCGCGCTGACGAAGCAGATTATCGACCGTTTTATTGCCAGGTTTGGAAAGAAATCCATTGCAGTTTTACACAGCAAGCTGACAAAACGAGAGCGTTTTGATGAATGGCAGAGAATCAGGGCGGGAAAGGCGAACATCGTCATCGGCGCCAGATTGGGCGTCTTTGCTCCCCTTGAAAACATCGGCGTTATCATCATGGATGAGGAGCACGAAGCGACCTATAAGTCGGATATGACGCCGAAATACGATACAGTGGATATTGCTCTGAAACGACTCATGTACTATCAGGGGGTATTGATTCTGGGCAGCGCAACGCCGTCGGTGGTTTCTTACCAGCGGGCGAAGGAAGGGATTTACCGGCTTATCACCCTAAAGCAGCGCTATAACAGCGCACCTCTTCCTACGGTAGAACTTGTAGATATGCGGGAAGAATTGAGAGAAGGCAATCGAACTGTTTTCAGCGACAGGCTTTATCGAAAGATGGAGGAAACCCTTGCAAAAGGACAGCAGATTATATTGTTTCTCAACCGCAGAGGCTATTCCACCTTTATTTCCTGCAGGGAGTGTGGTGAGGTAATGGAGTGTCCGGAGTGTGGTATTTCCTTAACTTATCATAAGAAAGAAAACGCAGGGGTTTGCCATTACTGCGGAAAAAAATTTTCTGTACCGGCAAGCTGTCCAAAATGCGGCAGCAAATATATCAAGTATTTTGGTTCAGGTACTGAAAAGGTGGAAGAATTCACAAGGGAGCTGTTTCCAGACAGAAAGGTGGAGCGGCTGGACCTTGATACCGCTAAAAATAGCAGAGAAATTAACCGGATTATCGGGAACTTCTCAAAGGGAAAGACGGAGATTCTTATCGGCACGCAGCTGGTCGCGAAAGGTCTGGACTTTAAAAATGTTGGACTTGTCGGTGTCGTTGCTGCCGACGTCAGTCTTCATATTCCCGATTACAGGTCGACGGAGAGAACTTTTCAGCTAGTGACTCAGGTTTCTGGAAGAGCTGGCAGAGGTGAAGAGGAAGGGCATGTAATCGTGCAGTCCTATACGCCAGACAATTTTGCGCTGACTACAGCAGCAAACCATGATTATGAGGGCTTCTTTCAGATGGAGGCTTCTATCAGGCAGATGATGGACTACCCGCCTTTCTCGGATTTGATTTTGGTAGAATTTACAAGTGAGAAGGAAGAATATGCCTTTGAGACGGCAGAAAGCTGCAGGAACTATCTGATTCGCTGTAAGCTTGAAGAGGAGAGCAGTATCTTTGAAGCCAAGCCGTCCTATCATTTTAAGGGGAAGGACAGTTTTCGCTATTTTATACTGATTAAATGTCCGAAAGGACTTAGAAACAAGTATATTTACTGCATTGACTGTTTCGGAGAAAATTTAAAGAAAAATAGGGATAGTTGTGCGATGACTATTGACGTCAATCCGTACAGCACCATTTAAGATAAAGCATAAAAGGAGAATGAGAGATGGCAATTAGAAATGTTGTGTTAGATGGAGATGAAATTCTTAGGAAGCACTGCCGCGAGGTTTCTGAAGTGACAGACCGCATTCGGCAGACTTTGGAGGATATGGTGGAAACCATGCACCAGCAGTCGGGCTGCGGACTTGCAGCACCGCAGGTTGGCATTATGCGCAGAATGTTTGTAGCGGAACCTGAGCAAGGCGGCAAGATTTACTATATGATTAATCCTGAAATTTTGGAGCAGGAAGGTTCTGTTTCTGGCGACGAAGGCTGCCTCAGCGTGCCGGGACTGATTGGTACTGTGGACAGACCTGAAAGAATCAAAATCAAGGCGCTGGATTTTAATGGAGAAGAGAAGATTTATGACTTTGAAGGCTGGGACGCTCGCGTGATGTGTCACGAAAACGACCATCTGGACGGTATTCTTTATACGGATAAAGCGGTAAACGTCAGAGAACCGGAATATGATGAAGAGGTAGAAGGTTAATGAAAGTAGTTTTCATGGGCACACCGGATTTTTCGGTTCCGGTGCTTGCGAAAATTTTGGAGGCAGGTCATCAGGTGGGCTGCGTGGTAACTCAGCCTGATAAAGCCAAAAACAGAGGAAAGAAGATCCAGTTTACGCCGGTGAAGGAACTGGCAGCAGAACATGGAATTAAGGTATTGCAGCCTGAAAAAATCAAGCAGGATACAGAAGTTTTACAAACCCTTAAAGACTATGCGCCGGACATCATCGTCGTAGTGGCATACGGACAGATTATTCAAAAAGAGATTCTGGATTTGCCTAAATACGGCTGTGTCAACGTTCATGCGTCTCTTTTGCCGAAGCTGCGCGGCGCGTCGCCTATACAGCATGCGATTTTGCAGGGTGAGGAGGAAACCGGTGTAACCATTATGCAGATGGATGTGGGGCTTGACACCGGAGATATGCTCAGCAAAGCAAGTCTTGTTATCGGAGATAGAAATTGTCAGCAGCTTCACGACGATTTGGCAGAACTCGGCGCAAAGCTTTTAGTGGAGACTTTGCCGCGCATTGAAGCGGGGAATATTTCCCCGGAAAAGCAGGATGACAGTCTCTCAAGCTATGCCGGCATGATTTCTAAACAGGATGGAAAAATTGACTTTCACAAGAGTCCTATAGAAATTCAGCAGCAAATTCGCGCTTTTGATCCGTGGCCAGGAGCATTTTGCAATTATGGCGACGTGGTGATGAAGATTTGGAGCGCGGAGCCTGTGGCAGAAAAAACATCAAAGGCGCCGGGTACCATTATCTGCGTTTCAGATAACGGCGTTGATACGGCTTGCGGAGATGGGCAGGTGCTTCGCATTACAGAAATTCAAATGCCTGGAAAGAAACGGGTTTCTGTGAAGGATTATCTCAGGGGCAACAAAATAGAGATAGACAGCTTATTCGAATAAATAAAAGGGGGAAAAAGAAATGTTTCATTTTTATTATGGAGGATCCAGTCTCATTTTTCTGCTGCCAGCTATGTTGCTGGCGTTGTTTGCACAAGCAAAAGTGAAAAGTTCTTTTAGGAAATATTCTTCTGTGCACAATCACAGAAATATGACTGGTGCAGAGGCAGCAAGAAGAGTGCTGGACAGCAATGGACTTAGAGATGTGGAGATTCGCCAGATTCCTGGCAATCTAACAGATAATTACGATCCAAGAAACAGAACACTGAGCTTGTCTCAGGATGTGTATGGTGTTTCTTCGGTTGCGGCAATCAGTGTAGCCTGTCACGAGGCAGGTCATGCTATTCAACATGCCAGAAGTTATGCGCCGCTGAAAATCAGAAATGCTATCGTGCCTGTAGTTAACCTTGCATCCAGCTTTACATGGATTTTAATTATTGTAGGGCTGGGACTTTTAGCAGGACAAAGCTATGAGATGTATGCCATGGGAAATACTATTTTTAATATCGGTGTACTGGCATTTGTTGCGATAGTTATATTTCATCTGATTACGCTTCCGGTGGAGTTTGATGCCAGCCATAGAGCGATTGTGCAGATGGAGGAACTGGGGATTGTCACCATGGAAGAAAAAGCAGGCGCAAAGAAAGTGCTTAGTGCAGCAGCGCTCACCTATGTGGCAGCTCTTGCTGTAGCAGTTGCCAATCTTCTCAGAATCTTAGCAATCAGGGGAAGGCGTGATTGATATGGACTGCAATCGGAAAACAGCCTATTCAGTGCTTTTTGAAATTGAAAAGAATCAGGCGTATTCCAATCTGGAGTTGAACAGACAGATTGGGCTGCAAAATCCAGATAATCCTGCCTTTGTACGGGAACTGGTATACGGCGTGTTGGAGAATCGGATATACCTTGACTATCTTCTTGCGCATCTGATTCCCAAGGGACTTTCCGGCATAAAAAAACAGGTTCTGACGCTGCTTCGCATGGGGCTCTATCAGCTGATTTTTATGGAATCAGTGCCGCCTTATGCAGCTATCGGGGAGACAGTAAAGCTTGCTAAGAAGCTGGCACCGGGCAGAGACGGTTTTATAAATGGTGTGCTTAGAGGTTATCAGAAGAAGGGCGCAGATATTAAGCTGCCTGATTCGAAAAAGGACCTGATTTCCTACCTTTCCGTCAGATATTCTTATGCGCCGTGGATTGTGGAGCTCCTGCTATCTCAGTATGGGATGCAGAAGGCAGAGCAGATTTTGAAAGCAGGAAACGATCGACCAAAACTTTCCATTCGGGTGAACATGACGAGAACAGACAGAAAGTCTCTGGCAGAGCAGTTGACTGAAAAAGGATTTGTTATAGAGGAAGCTGCCTTGAGCGAGAGGGTGCTCTTTGTCAGCGGCAGCGGACTTTTGGAGACGAAGGCTTATGAACAGGGGCTTTTCTCTGTACAGGACGAGGCATCGGTTCTTGCAGCAGAGGCGGTGAATCCTTTGCCGGGACAGACAGTGCTTGATATTTGTGCAGCGCCGGGCGGCAAGAGTCTGGCGATGGCTGAAATGATGGGAAATAAAGGGGTAGTAAAAGCCTTTGATATATACGGACACAAACTCACATTAATATCGCAGCAGGCGCAGAGGCTTGGGCTTTCCAACATTATCACCGAAGAAAGTGACGGATGTGTACTGCGGGAAGATTTGAGGGATTCTTCGGATTGCGTTCTGGTAGATGGTCCATGTTCGGGTCTTGGAGTGATTCGGAGAAAACCTGAGATCAAATATAAAGAGCTTGCAGACGAGGGCAGAGAACTTTCTGAAAAGCAGCTTCGGATTCTTTTAACTGCCAGTTGTTATGTAAAAGAGGGAGGGATTTTGGTTTACAGTACCTGTACGGTGAATCGAATAGAGAATACAGAAGTTGTAGAACGCTTTCTCAAAGAAAGGTCAGGGTTTACACTGCTGTTTGAACGACAGTATCTGCCGGACACAGATGAAACGGACGGATTTTATATCTGTAAAATGAGAAAGCAAAAATGCTGAAAGGAGATTATATATGGAGGTAGGCTTTAAGACAGATAAAGGCCAGAGGCGCAGCAACAACGAAGACGCTTGTTTTGTCATGAAAAAGGACAGGGTGTTTATTGTCGCTGACGGAGTTGGGGGGAATAATTCCGGAGAGATTGCCAGCAGGACCTGTGTAAACGGCATTGCAAAATATGTCGAAACTCATTCGATGGAGGCACTTTCTACAGCGGAAGAAATTGGCGCATATTTTGAGGAATGTCTGAAGGATGTAAACTTTAAGATACTTGAGATGTCACAGCGTTTTGAGAAAAATAAAGGTATGGCAACTACAGTGGTCATCGCTTATGTAGCGGATAATCAGCTTTACATAGCTAATGTAGGCGACAGCAGGGCATATGTTCTCAGAGACGGAGAACTGAACCAGATTACTGAGGATCATACCTATGTGAATACACTTTTGAAAGCTGGGATTATTTCAGAAGAAGAGGCAGCAAACCACGAGAACAAAAATATGATAACAAGAGCCGTAGGCGCAGATTATACCATTGAGCCTGATTTTTTTCAGGTTTCCATTGAAGCGGGGGACATGATACTGATTTGCACAGACGGACTTTACGGAGAAGTTGAAAAGAGCGAATTAATTAGCCGGTTAACCGAGGAAGAATCCATGACCCACATCTGTAACGAACTGGTAGAAGCCGCCAACAGAAATGGTGGCAGCGACAATATTACGATGGTAGTCTTGAAAGTGACGGAGGATGATATCAGATGAGTAAATTACTTGCAGGAAGATATGAACTAATTGAGAAAATCGGAGAGGGCGGCATGGCGGTTGTTTATAAAGCCAGATGTCGACTCTTAAACAGATATGTAGCAATTAAAATTTTGAGACCGGAGTTTACCAAGGATATACAGTTTGTAGAGAGTTTTAAACGTGAGTCTCAGGCGGCAGCAGGGCTTCAGCATCCGAATATTGTAAGCGTATATGATGTCGGTAAGGAAGGCGATATAAACTTTATAGTCATGGAGCTTATCGACGGCAGACCGCTGAGCGATATTATCAAAGAAGAAGCCCCGATGAACTACAAGCGTGCCATTGAGATTACCAGACAGGTAGCCTCTGCGCTAGGGCTTGCTCATAGGAACAATATCATTCACAGAGATGTTAAGCCACATAATATCATGATTACCCGAGACGGCACTGCAAAGCTGGCTGATTTTGGTATTGCCAAAGCGGTGAGCAATTCCACTATTATGGCAAACGAGACGAATAGAGTCATCGGCTCAGTACACTATTTTTCACCGGAGCAGGCAAGAGGCGCTTATGTGGATGAACGGTCCGATATTTATTCGCTGGGTATCGTTCTTTATGAAATGCTCACAGGTCAGGTACCTTTTGACGGAGAAAATCCGGTACAGGTAGCGCTCATGCACATTAACGACGAGATTACGCCGCCGTCCCATCTGGTATCAGGCATTCCGCCGGCATTGGAAAAACTGGTGATGAAGGCAACTGACAAATTCCAGTCCAACCGATATAAGAGTACGGAGGAAATGATTGAAGAATTGGGAAACATCGATTTTGTGACAAAGATGGTAGGTGATTCTGTCTTTGTTGCTTCTGATGTAGAAGATTTTCAGGAGAAAAACCGGCAGAAGCATAACCAGGAGTTGGAGGATGAAATCTTTGAGGATATGAAGCCTCATAAAAAGAAAGAAAAGAAGATAAAAGCTACTCCAATAAAGGAAGATGATAGGTCTTCAAAGAAGTCTAAGAAACCAATTATTATTGCAGCTGTAGTAGTTGGAGCGATTGCCCTTGCAGCAGTAATACTCTTTGCAAGTGGTTTCTTCGGTGGTGGATTAAAAGCACCGGATTTAGAAGGAAAGACTCCTGATGAAGCTAAGGTAATTCTGGAAGAAATGGGTCTGAAGATGGAAGTCGACGAACAGACTATTAGCAGTGATGATATTGATGAAGGTAAGATTGCGGCACAGGATCCGAGAAAAGGCGAAAAGGTCAGCAAGGGCGATACCATCACTGTCATTCTCAGCAACGGCAAATCCAATGGACAGGTGCCGAGCGTTATCGGTATGAACTATAATACCAACAGGGATTTAGTGGAAAATATACTGGAAAGCGCGGGCTATGAACTTGGTGTGGTTCATGAGATGGAAAGCGATGCAAATGTTGGTGAAATTATCGATCAGGAGCCGGGTTCTGGTGCGGAATTAAAGAAAGGCTCAAAGATTGATATTACTATCAGCAAGGGTACTGACAAGATAGCGGTACCACCTCTGACTGGTCTTACTCTGGATGAAGCGAGAGAGACGTTGGAAGCTGCAGGGCTGCATATGGGTCAGCCTAAGTATGAAGAAAGTACTGTTTATGCTAAGAATATCGTCATCGGCTCTACGCCGGGAGAAGGAACCAAGGTGAAATTGGGTTCCACCGTTATTATAACAGTCAGCAAGGGTGAACCGGTTGTAACGCCGCCTGAGCCGCCTGTTGATGAGGGAAATGAAGGCGACGAACCTGGAGATAACAGTGATGATGACGGCGGAGAAGAAGAATAGGATGAAAGGGATTATCATGAAAGGAATCGGCGGTTTTTACTATGTAAAAACCGCTGATGGTGTATATCAGACAAAAGGGCGGGGGATTTTCAAAAAAGAAGGGATTACTTTGGCAGTTGGAGATAATGTGGAAATGGAGGTTCTTCCAGACGGTGATGGAATCATCAATGAGATTCTGCCCAGAAAGAATCAATTTATCAGGCCTCCTATTGCCAACGTGGACTGTTTTATAGTGGTCTTTGCGGCGACCAAACCTAAGCCGAACTTTCATGTCATTGACAAGTTTCTGATTATGGCGGAATATTGGGATACGGAGGTGATTCTTTGCGTCAACAAGTGTGATTTGGCAAAGGAAACAGCGCTGGAGGAAATACGGGATATTTACGGCAGTATATATCCTATGGTCTTTGTCAGCGGAAAAACCGGCGAAGGAATTGAGAAATTATCCGCACAGCTCTCTGGAAAGCGAGCAGCTTTTGCGGGACCTTCCGGTGTGGGAAAATCGACCATTACCAATCTTCTCATTCCTCACGCGAACATGGAAACCGGCACGGTCAGTCAGAAGACGCAGAGGGGAAAGCACACCACTAGACATGTGGAAATCTTTGAGACTGATAATGGCGGCCTGGTCTTTGACACGCCGGGCTTTACCTCCTTTGATATTTTAGAGGCTTCAGAAGAGAATTTGGCTTCATATTATCCAGAGTTTGCAGCACTTAGTTATGCCTGCCGATTTGATAACTGCAGGCATATCAAAGAGCCGAACTGTGCGGTTAGAGCGGCATTGGAAGAGGGAAAAGTCAGCAGGATTCGGTATGATTCCTACCTTGCAAATATGGAAGAAATAAAGAAAAAAAAGAAGTATTAAATTTGTAGCTGCACCTGCAGCAGAACGGAGAGAAAACGATGGGAAAACTTGCACCTTCAATTTTATCGGCAGATTTTGCCGAATTGGGCAAACAGGTAGAGGAAATCAGCAGGGCGGGCGCTGATTACGTCCACATAGATGTGATGGACGGTCATTTCGTGCCCAACATCAGCTTTGGTGCAGCTGTCATGAAAGCGCTGAACAAGCTGGACACAGCCCCTTATGATGTTCATTTGATGATTGAAAATCCTGACCAGTATGTAAGCGATTTTGTAACTGATAGGACTGAATACATAGTGGTTCATCAAGAAGCTTGCCCCCACCTGCATAGGAGCCTGCAGAACATCAAAGCTTACGGCGTAAAGGCAGGAGTTGCAATTAATCCGGCAACGCCGATTTCTACACTGGAATGTGTGCTGGAGGATGTAGATTTAATTCTGGTGATGTCTGTAAATCCGGGTTTTGGAGGACAGAAATTTATTCCGGTAGCTTTGGATAAAATCCGCCAGTTGGATACCTTGCGCAGGGAAGCCGGTTATCACTATACTATTGAAGTAGATGGAGGTATCACTCTCGACAATGTGGAAATGGTTAAAGCTGCCGGCTGCGATATCTTTGTGGCAGGTTCAGCAGTCTTTGGTGCAGAAAATCTGACGGAACGGGTAAAAGAATTTAAGGAAGTACTGTAGACACATTTTGGAGGGAGAAGTATAGGTAAATATAGCGAGGCTTTCGCAAACCATATAAAAAAACTTATAACAAAAGCGGCTATGGCCAGTTAGGTCAATTAGCCGCTTTTATCATACATGATTTTATGCTGCGTCGTCTTCTTCGCCATCACCATCACCATCACCATCATCATTCTCATTATCAGAATCATCCGGTTTTGGTTTATCCGGATCATCGTCCTCTGGCTCTTCTGGTTTTACGAACGGAACATAGTTTTCATCCGGATTGATTGGATATTTTTCAGGGTTAGCATTGTGTTTATGGCAGTAGAATCTTGGAATATCATCGTCATTGCCAAAGTCGAAATAGCCTTTCTTTTCGGTGTCCGGACAATCAGGTGTAGCCAGATAACCGGTTTCCTTACAGATAGCAACTTTCTTTTCTAAATCCTTGATACTGCCGACGCCGCCTTGCGTACCTGCGATGTAATATTCTCCGCCGGAGGAGATGACATTGCTTGGCATGCTCTTGTAGGAGCCCTGTTTTGCGCCGTCAATCTGATTCATGATTTTACCCCAGAGTCTTGCTGCAGGTCCACTCATTTCTGTACCGTTGCAGTTCTGATCCACACCAATCCAAAGGGAAGCGGAGTAGGATGGAGTAAATCCATCAAACCAGATATCAACCTGATGGTCAGTTGTACCGGTTTTTCCGCCAACCTGTACGCCGGAAATTGCTGCGGGATAGCCGATGCCCTGTGATACAACGGATTTCAGCATATCTGTCATAATCCATGCAACACCGGAGTCTAAAACACGGTGGCTCTTTGTTTTTGTGCGGTCAACCAGAGTTTCATCTTGACTGTCTACAATTTTGGTAAATGCGGTTGTTTCGCGACGGGTTCCATTGTTAGGGAATACCGTATAGGCGCTTGCCATATCCAGTGTAGTAACACCATTAGTCAGACCACCGAGGGCAAGACCGGCAGGATTCATGTCGTTAACACTGCCTTCTCGCTCTAAAGTCGTGATGCCGAATTTTTCTACCAGGTTTGCGGAATAATCTGCACCAACCTGAAGGAAGATCTTAACAGCACAGGTATTGATGGACTGTTGGAGGGCAGTACGCATGGTCATAGGCCCGGAATAGCCGGCACCGCCAGCATTTTGAGGCCAAACCTTGCCATTGATGGTAGTTTTCTCATCAATGACAATGGAAGCCGGTGTTAGATAGTAGCCCCAGAGCTTATCGCCTTGTTTATCAATTTTGAAATTGGTAAAATTATGTTTTTTTCCGTTTTTTGCTTCCTCAGCACTCTGCGCAATAGCAGCAGAGTATACTGCCAGCGGCTTGATGGAAGATCCAGGCTGTTCCGGGCTGATAGCTCTATTGTGCAGCCTTCTGCCGGCAGTTTTTCTGCCGCCAACCATGGCCTTGATATAACCGGTGGAATTTTCCACAATGGTCATGGCGGCCTGAGGCTGAACAACTTTCTGGTTCAGCGTATAGGAAGTAGACGGAATGGTTATGGTTCCGTCGTCGTTAAAGATGAAGAAGTTTGCGTAGTCCTCATCCTCAAAGAATTCTGCCGGAATCTGAATGTTACCCTTTTTGTTCATAATTTTATATTTCTGCGGAATATTGATAAAACCGCCGCTGATGGTATAAAGGGTTCCATTTTCGTATTTGTACATGTTTTTAAACTCAATACTATAATCGGTTTCTCCGTTTACGGTAGTTTCGTATACATTGAGACGCTTGCCGGTCTTGATGACCAGACCGCCGTCCTTTCGTTTTAAGAACTCGCCTTTTTGCAGAGTAAAGTTGCCTTCTGCGTCAAAGTAACTGTCATAGGAGTCCATATTTGGTGTATTGTAAGTATAAGAGGCAGGGAAGTTTGCATCGTTGTCAAACTCAGTTTCGATGACCTGCTGTGCTTGTGCGTCCAAAGTGGAATATATCCTCAGACCGCCGTTATATACTTTGTTCCAGGCTGTATCGTAGTCCCATTCCTTTTCTTCCATCAGGGCTTCTATGACCTGGTCAATGACATAGTCCTCAAAGTATGCAGACTTTTCTAAAATACTGTTATAAGTAGGATTCAGCATTTTCTTTAATTTAGTAGAAGAAGCCTTATCGTATTCTTTCTGTGTGATGTAGCCTTGCTCCAGCATGAGGGAAAGGCAGATGTCACGCCGATCTTTGCTGGCGTCATTGGCGATATAAGTACCTCTGGAATTGCTCTTTAGGATGTTTTTGTCCTTGGCAGAAACATCTTGACTTCCCACAAAGAGCACCAACTGAGAATCAGCAGGGGACTGTGGAAGGGAAGCAAGGGCTGCACACTGCGCTAAAGTCAAGTCCTGTACATCTTTGGAAAAATATGCCTGAGAAGCCGCCTGAACGCCGTAACTGCCGTATCCCAGATAAATGGTATTCAGATAGGCGGTGATAATTTCTTCTTTGGAGAGCTCTTTTTCCAGTATTATGGTGTAATAAGCTTCTTGAATCTTACGAGTCATGTCGTGGTCGAACTGCTTATCTTTCAGAAATAGATTTCTGGCAAGTTGCTGGGTGATGGTACTGGTTCCGCTGACCTGTCCGCCGCCGAAAATAGATTCCTTAATGGCACCCAATATACGAATAAAGTTAAATCCGTGATGATCCCAGAAAGTTTTGTCCTCCAGAGCGACAACTGCGTCAATTAAATCCTGCGGAAGATCTTTGTATTCTACATTGGTTCTGTTCTGTTCTGAAAATACAGTATCAATTTCGTTGCCTTCATCGTCATAGATAACTGTGCTCTCGGACAGAATAGAATAAATTTCACTGGTATCAATATCCGGTGCTGCTGAAATTGCGCGGCCGACGTAAATACCTACTGCAATACAGACCAGCAGGAAGATACAGAATAAGAACAGGATAAACCGTTTCCAGTTGAGCCTGTGCTTTTTTTTCTTTTTATTAGTAGTGGGGACAGCAGTATTGCTCTCAGAGTGCATAACTGCCTGCTCAGTGACCTGCTGCTTTGTTTGTCTTGATTTTGATCTTTTGTTTCTATCGCTACGCATAGATATTGCATTCCTTTCTTGCGAAAATAATACTCCTACTTAGTATACCATAATTCACCACGAAAGTTAAAGGATATTTCATATTTTCTCAAATTTATTATTCCTTTTTATACCAAATTTCACAGTAATTTCTTGATAATAACTTGAATATACCACAGTGACTGATTAAACTATAAATGGAACTTGTGCGTCTTGTGAGGAAACCATGAGACGAAAACTATTATCAATGACGACAGCTGTTATCTGCGGTATTGTTTGCATGCAGTTTTTCGAAAAGATTCAGCTGCCTGCGGCAATTGTCTGTACGGCGGTGTGTGCATTCATCTGTGTAAAGAGCGATAGGGCGCGAAAAAAATTTTATTTACTTCTGCTGGTATCTTTTCTGGCAGGGGGATTTTTGCTGTCTTTAGAAAAGATGGAAGCGGGCAGCAGTCTTTTTTCAAAAAGCTTGGAAAGCGCAGAGAACTTTTCAGCAGTGGTCACCGAGATTGATAAAATTAAAGATGACCAGTATCGCATTTACTGCCAAATCGGTAGGGAAAAGCTTTTGTGCCGCTATTATCAGAGGATAGAACATTACGAACAGCTTCTGGGCTGCACTGTTTCTTTTGCGGCCCAGACAGAAATTCCCCGCAGTGCTTCTAATCCGAGAACCTTTGATTATCAGCTTTACTTAAAATCCAAGGGCATTCATTACATCACCACGCTGGATTCCTTTCGCATTGTACAAAAGCCGGATAGTCTGTTGAGTAAGGGGAAAAGCATAATATTTATAAAGAGGGAACAGCTGATTAAAAATCTTTCTATGTCAAAGTCCGGGGCAGCCGTTCTCAGAGGTATTCTTTTTGGTGACACGAAGGAGCTGGATGAGGAAACCTATGAGGAATTCAGAAAAAATGCAACCGCTCATGTTCTTGCGGTCAGCGGTCTACATATCGGCATGCTATACAGTTTATATTGCGCCATAAATAAAAAGAGAAACAGCAGATTTCTGACAGCAGCTTTTATCGTATTACTTCTTATCTACGGCACAGCTGCCATGTGGTCGATTTCGGTGAGCAGAGCAATTTTTCTCATTTTGCTTTCTATAGGAGCAAAATTTCTGCACAGACGGTATGACCTTTTGACCGCTCTTTCAGCAGCAGCGCTTTTTTCTATTCTGAAAAATCCGTATGTGATCTTTGGAGCGGGTTTTCAAATGTCGTTTCTTGCAGTTCTTTCTATGGCATTTTTTGCACCGATACTTCAGCGGTATATGAAAGAAAGTGCAGCAGCAGTGCTCAGCGTGCAGCTGGGGCTTTTACCGTATATGGCATATACTTTCAATATTTGTTCTTTTGCAGGATTTTTCTGCAATATTCCGGTGGTCTTTCTGGCATCCGTCATTGTGCCTCTTGGGACCGGGGCATTCTTTGTCTATCTGTTTTTTGGTATGGTGCTTCCTGGATGTGGCCAGGTGCTGGAAGGACTGGTACAGATGATGATAAAAGTGAATCATCTTTTTGGTGCAGGTGGCAAATTGGCTTTCGATACAGTTTCGCCGCCGCTCTGGCTGCTGGTGCTGTTTTACGGGTGCGGCTTTTTACTTGCCTCAGAATTTTTTGCAGTCTATTTGCGGAGAAAAAACTGGAAACTTCTGGGTAAAACGGCAGGACTAATAAGTATGGCGGTGGCAATGACTGCAGTGATAAGTGCAAGTCCTTTTGACAAGGCGCAAGTAGTCTTTGTCGATGTGGGACAGGGCGACTGCATACACTTAAAAGACGCAGGCGGCAGGCAGGTGTTATTGGATGGGGGAGGAAGCATTCGATACAATGTTGGAGAAAAGACGTTGAAACCTTATCTTCTAAAAAATGGGATTTCCTCTCTGGATATTGCGGCGGCAACCCATCTTCACACCGATCACTATCTGGGACTTTGCCAGCTGAAAGAGGTATATCCGGTTGCGCATATGCTGACCAAGGGCAGGGCTGGTCAGAAGATTCGTCTTGGTGACAAGGAATGGATTGAAATCCTTTGGCCTGATAAAAGCTCGTCTGTGGATGAAAGTGATGAAAATCTGAACAGCCTGATTTTTAAAGTACATCTGGAAAATTTTACCGTACTGGTTACGGGAGATATTACCGAGGAAGGAGAGAGGATGCTCCTTGAAAAATATCAGGGGACAGATAAGCTTTCGGCGGACGTTTTGAAGGTAGCGCACCACGGCAGCGCCTATAGCAGCTGTGATGATTTTTTGACAGCAGTACGTCCCCGCATTGCCGTCATCGGTGTTGGGAAAAATAATTACGGACATCCAAGCCAGAAGGTCATTGAAAAATTAAGGAAATCTGATACAATGGTATATAGAACGGATTTAGATGGAGCCGTTGGAATTATAGATAAACGAGGTAAACTTTCAGTATGTACAAAAAACCCGTAAAACACAGTTTTAAGGTCTTCTCAGAGCACTTAAAGAATGAAACTTTTGAGAAGGTTCTTTTGATGTATGGCGTAGAACAGTATCTGGTAAAATGGGCAGTGGAGACGCTGGTTAAGAAATATGTCAATCCGGCGACGACGTCTATGGACTATGTACTTCTCGAGGGCGAGGAGACCTCCTGCAGCAGGATTATAGAAGCTGCTGAGACTTTTTCCATGTTTTCAGCACGCCGCATTGTCTGGGTCAGGAATTTTAAACCTTTGCTGAGCGACAGTGCCAGAGGTTTTTCAAAAGAGGAGATCAAAGAACTTGCAAATTATATTAAGGAAAGCAATGAACAGACTATTTTGATTTTTTCGGCAGAAGAGGTAAAGATGACTACGGTGCTCTCCGCGGCGCTGAAAAAGTCCGCGCAGTGCTATGATTTTGACAAAATAGACAAGGCGGAGTTTTCTTCCTTTGCAAAGAAGCGTTTTAAACAGGCTGGGGTTGAAATCGGTCCCGCAGCTCTTTCTGCGCTTGTTGAAGCTACAGGATATTTTAACAAAGAAAGTGATTACAGACTATTTCATTTTGCCAATGATATCCAGAAAGTCATCGCACACAGTGATGGGGTGAGGGTTTCGGAAGAGGATATCATGCGCACGGTCAGTGGTGATTTGGAAACTTTCGTCTTTGATATGCTGGATGCGATTACCGCCAACAAAAAGGACAAAGCTTTTCAGATTTTATATAACATTCTATACAGCGGCAAGGATGCGTTTTCTATCATTGGGGTCATCGTATCTCAGTTTGAACTGCTGCTTTCTGTAAAAGAGCTGCGGGATGACGGACTTGATCTTTCCGCTATGCACAAAAAACTGGGCGGCAGCGAATTTCGAATCAAGAAACTGATGCCTTATGCGAGCAAGTATACGCAGAAGAAACTGAAGGAAACGCTGTCAGCAATTTATGAAGTGGACAGGCAGATTAAAACGGGGCTTTTAGACAGTCAGATGGCGTTAGAACTATTTATTGCAGGTATTTAATTTCGAGGAGATTTTGCGGAAATGAACAAACAATTGCGGGCGGATATGATGCTGGTGCTGGTAACCCTTTGCTGGGGCGTATCTTATTATTTGATGGATGTTTCGCTGACAGATATGGGACCGTTTACGCTCAACGCATACCGGTTCTTGGGCGCCTTTGTTATCGGTGGGCTTTTGAGCTTGCGAAAACTGAAAGGTGTCAACAAACAGACGCTGAAATACAGTCTTTTAATTGGGTCGGTACTGGTCTTTGTTTATATTGGTGCAACCTTTGGCGTCAAATATACGACTCTTTCAAATTCGGGGTTTCTCTGCGCTCTGACGGTGATTTTCGTACCGATTATAGAAATTCTGGTGCTTAGGAAAAAGCCGCAGAAAAAAATCATCTTTGCAGTGACCATGAGTCTTATCGGTATTATGATGCTGACTTTAAAGGACGATTTTTCTATCAATATGGCAAATCTGCGAGGTGATCTTCTTTGTATTTTAGGTGCGACGGCTTATGCCATCGATCTGATATTGACGGAGAAAGCGGTTTCTCATGAAGAGGTTGACGCATTTCAGCTGGGGGTTTTCCAGCTTGGCGTGACTGGCGTTTATATGCTTGTTATGTCGTTTATCTTTGAACAGCCCCATTTGCCGACGACGCCGATGATCTGGGGCAGTGTAATCTTTCTCTCCATATTTTGCACCGGTGTTGCCTTTATCGTGCAGGCCATTGCACAGCAGTATACTACGGCTGCTCACGTGGGCATTATCTTCACCCTGGAACCGGTCTTTGCAGCGGTGGTGGCGTATTTCTTTGCAGGAGAGGTGCTGACTGTAAAATCCTATCTGGGCGCAGTGATTATGATGGCAGCACTTTTTGTAACGGAAATTGATTTTAGCGGAAAGAAGAGGGAGCACGATGAACCAAAGGCTTGAAGCATTGATTTTGCAAAGCCACATGATTCTTGATGTGATGCAGAATGCAGTTTGTATTAAAGATACTAAGGGCAGAACTCTTTATACGAATCAGGCGTATGAAAAGATGATTCGGCGCAGCAGCACGGAGCTTGTAGCAGACGGTCAGGATATTTTTGAAAATAATGTCCCCATTGGAAAGGTCATTGTATATCATGATATATCCGATGTTAATCGGTTGAAGCGTGAACTTGATCGTGTGAATCAAAAGTTGCGCAAGGCGCAGACCAGATACACCTTTAAAGATATTATCGGTCAAAGTGCTTGCCTGCTTCATATCGTTGAAACAGCAAAGGTTGCCTCCATGACGCCAGCAACAATTATGCTTAGAGGGGAAAGCGGTACAGGTAAGGAAATTTTCGCCAATGCGATTCACAATAACAGTCCGAGAAGAAATGAAAAGTTTGTTAAAATTAATTGTTCTTCTTTACCGGAGGAGCTGCTTGAAAGTGAATTGTTCGGATACAAGGAAGGTGCATTTACAGGAGCCCTTAGAGGCGGACGCAAGGGGCTTTTTCAGGAGGCTGACAAGGGAACTCTCTTTCTGGATGAGGTTGGTGATGTTTCTCCCAGAATGCAGGTGAAACTGCTGCGGGCGCTGCAGGAAAAAGAAATCATGCCGGTAGGGGCAGTAGAACCGGTTAAAGTCGATGTGAGAATTATTTGCGCTACTAATAAGCCTCTGGAAAAGATGATAGAAGACGGAAGTTTTAGAGAGGATCTCTATTATCGGCTCAATGTATTTCCTTTGCATATTCCGCCCCTTCGGGAAAGGAAGGAGGATATTCCGTTTATCGTTGAATACCTTCTGCATCAGTATAATGAATTTTATGGAAGAGATGTTAAGTCGATATCGAGAGAAGCTGTGTCACTTTTGCAGCAGGAGGACTGGAACGGCAATGTCAGAGAACTAGAAAATGTTCTTTCAAGAGCGTTTATTAATCTTGATCCAAGTGCTTCATGTCTTGAGGCGCAAGGGATTGAACAAGCGCTTTTTGGGGAATACAGAGTCATGAAGAAAGTGGAAACGCCTGCTTGTGAAAAAGGCGCAGAGCTTCCCGTAAATTTGCATGAGGCTGTTGAAGAGACAGAGAAAAGGTGCATTTTGCAAGCGATACATGCTTACCATGGTGACAAAAATAAAGCAGCTGTAGCCTTAGGCCTTCCGATCAGAACGTTATATTATAAATGTAAAAAGTATGGAATTTGATTTTGCAATTTGTTGCAAAAATGCAATAGTTTGCAGCAAATGTTTGCAAAATGAAGTTCGGGGCAGAAAAAATATGGGGTTAAACATTGGAAAATCGAGCAAAAACAAGTTGGCACAGTCCTTGCTGTAATATATTGCAAAGAAACTTAACAACTTGCATGATATGCACAAGGAGGAAATGAGATGGATCATAACAAAGCTTTAAACGAATTTGCGGCGCAGTACTATGGACAGTTGTCAAGCGCAGTGTATAACACACCTGTAGAAATCAACCCTCAGGATACAGCGCTGGTTATTATTGATGCGCAAAAGTGTGTAACAAAGGAATATTTTGTAGAAGGCTATCGTGCCATGGGAATTGACACAGAACCTCTAATGCCGATTTTGGATCAGCTGGAAGAGAATACAAATAAGGCGCTTTCAAATATTGAGCGTATTCTTACAGCCTGCAGAGAAAAAGGAATTCGCCCGATTCATGTACGTATTCAATCTCTGCTTCCTGATGGTAAGGACACCGGTAGACTGCACGCATCTGCTGGCATGTATTATCCGCCGGGCGGCATGGCATCGGAGTTTTGCGAGGAAGCAAAACCTCTCGATGGGGAGATTATTTTGAATAAGACCTGTTCCGGCATCTGTGTGGGAACCCCGATCGACAGGGTAATGCGCAATTTGGGCATTAAAAAAGTAATCGTGGTGGGATTTTATACAGATCAGTGTGTCAGCACATCGATTCGTGACCTGGCAGACCTTGGGTATGAAGTGGATATGATCGAAGATGCGATGACTGCCATGAGTCAGGAACGTCATGACAGAGCGCTGCAGGGGATCAAATTCATTTACGCGAATTGTGAAATGACAGAGAACCTTTTAGAGAGGATTCATAACTTATAATGTATGAGGCAAAACAGATGAGGTATTTAAAAGAGATAGAAAAGCTTTCAAAACAGAATCACGAAAAGGTGGTTGCTTGGAGACGGAATTTTCACCGCCATCCAGAGCTTTCCTTTGAAGAGTTTGATACATCTGATTATATTGCGGCAGCACTTTCCGATATGGGATATCAGGTGCAGAAAAATATTGGAGGAACGGGGATTATTGCAGATTTGCAAGGCGGCGGGAAAGGTCCTGCGATTGCTTTTCGTGCCGATATGGACGCCCTTCCGATATTGGAGGAAACCGGACTTCCTTTTGAGTCGGAAAAGGCAGGGCTGATGCATGGCTGCGGTCATGACGGGCATATGGCGGTTCTTTTAGGCACGGCACTGCTGCTCTCTCAGATGCAGTCTGCAATCCGGGGAACCATCAGATTTATATTTCAACCGGGCGAAGAGGCAAATGGCGGCGCTAAGTGTGTCATTAACGACGGAGCACTGAAAAAGCCGGATATCGAAGGGATTTTTGGTCTTCATATGATGCCGGATCTGCCTTGCGGAACAATCGGAATTAAAGCGGGTCATCTATCAGCAACAGATGATGAGTTTTTAATTAGAATTCATGGAAGAAGCGCACATTCATCAGAGCCCGAAATGGGAGTAAATGCAGTAGTTGTGGCTTCTCATGTAGTGACTGCACTGGATTCGATTCTTAGCAGCAATGTGGGGCCTTTTCAGGTTGCAACCTTTTCTATTTGTCAAATACAGGGCGGAGAAGCAATCAATGTAATTCCTGATACTGTAGAAATGAAGGGTATGATACGCTGCGTGGAAAAGGGTGACAAGATGAAAATTCGTGCTCGTATGGAAGAGCTTGTAGAACATACAGCAAAGGCTTTCGGCGGGCAGGGCGAAATTGAATTTATACCGGGGTTTCCATCGGTAAATAATGACGGAAGGCTTACTAAAATGGTTATTGATGCAGCAGAACAGGTTTTAGAAAAGAAAGAAGATGTCTATCAAATTGAAAGACCGCATTTGGGTTCAGAGGATTTTGCCTATTATCAGGAAGAGATACCCGGCGTAATGTTTATGCTTGGCTGCGCGCAGGAGGGACAGGAAACGGGGACACTGCACAGCCCGATTCTAAATATCAATGAAGATGCGCTTCTTTATGGAGTGGAAATCTTTGCTGCTGTTGCGATGTCCATGTGCGGAAAATAATCATAGCTTTGCAGGAAAAGAGAAAAAACCTACATTTCATATTTTACAGAAACTGTTTAATATGAAGCGTAGGTTTTTTTATCTGAAATAGGCAGCCGCCTCAGCCTCTTATGAAGCAGGATTCACTCTTGCCTTGATAATCAATATGACAGAGAGAAGCAAAGAAAGCATTTCTAGTGTTACTAGTGTCATCGGCAGGGTGCAGTGCGTTACATAAAAGTTCATCAGCAAAGCAGGTATAACGAGTGCCAAAATTGAAATTAGAAAGAGCAGCCCCTTAATGAATAACCCGATTTTGCAGGTTTTGATATGAAAAGCATTGAATATCCACATGGTCAGGGTCAAATACGGTCTAAAAGCGCATATTTGAAGCAGTGTGGAATCGTAGATATTTGTACTTGGCTGTGCAACATAGAAGTTCCACTCTGCGTATGAAATTCTGCGAAGCTGCGGCTCTGGCAGGACATACTCATTCCTATAAAAATACAGTACGCTGAAAAACAGAATTTGTACTAAAAGTATGCTGATTGTTGCAACGATGAACGAAGCAGAAAGTGTCTTGTGTTTTACTTTTTTCATAGAAAAATTATAACATATTTTTGAATAATATGAAAATTAATAGAAGTTATGATGCCATTACTAAAAATGATAATGTTTCATAAGATAGAGAAGATGACTGAATGTACCCATGAATTAATCTATTAGCAGGAACTGCCGCTTGTTTGTGAAAATACAAACAATTTTCTGTTAATTAATAAATAAATTCCGAACCCATTGCATTCCACTCAAAAAAAAAGTATAATGAAAGCTATAGTTTCAAAAATGGGGAACCACCTTTGTAGCTTTGCAAAGGTACGCTTGTTTTAACAATTCATGGAAACAGGAGGAAACACAAAATGAGTGAAAAATGTTGTTGCTGCGGCGGAAGTCGAAGCGCGCAGTTTAAAGAACTGCAGCCGGTTTTAGACAAGTACGCCAAAGTTCCTGGCAGTCTGATTACAATTTTACAGAAGACCCAGGATATTTATGGATATCTTTCCATCGATGCAATTAATCACATTTCAGAGGCGACCGGCATTAAACCGGCAAAGATTTACGGCGTAGCTACATTCTACGCACAGTTCAGATTACAGCCGATTGGCAAGAATCTGATTATGCTGTGCCAAGGTACAGCTTGCCACGTAAACGGTTCTGAAATGATTGAAGAAGCAGTTTGCGAATATTTAGGCATTCAGGATGGAGAAACTACCGAAGACGGTATCTTCACTCTGAACAATGTAGCCTGTCTTGGCTGCTGCTCTTTAGCACCGGTCATGATGATTCAGAGCGCTGACGGAGATGAAACCTACGGAAATCTTACCAAGGATAAAGTAGTGCAGATTCTGGCTGAAATCAAAGAAAGAGCTTAGGAGGTGCGAGTGTGAAAGTAATTATTGGACAGGGCAGCTGCGGTATTGCCACAGGTGCAAAGAAAACCCAAGCTGAATTTGAAGCCCAGATTGCAAAGCAGGGCGTAAACGTAGATATCGATTTTACTGGCTGCGTTGGTACTTGTTATCTGGAACCGATTGTAGATGTTTATGATGATGCTGGTAAAATGACCAGATATGTCAAGGTACAGCCTGAGAAAGTCGAAAAGATTGTAGAAGAGCATTTAAAAGGTGGAAAGCCTGTTGAAGAATACGCTATTTCTGCTGAGGATGAACAGTTCCTCGAAAAACAGAAGAGAGTCGTTCTCAGACACTGTGGTCTCATCAATCCTGAAAAGATTGACGAATATCTGGCAGTAGGCGGCTACGAAGCAACAAAAAAGGTTGTTACTTCCATGACCCAGGATGAAGTTATCGAAGAAATCAAGGTTTCCGGTCTCAGAGGCAGAGGCGGCGCAGGATTCCCAACTTGGTTCAAGTGGAATGCGGCAAAAGGAAACCCTGGAAAGAACAAATACATCGTATGTAATGCTGACGAAGGTGATCCAGGTGCATTCATGGACAGATCTGTCCTGGAAGGCGACCCGCACGCACTGATTGAAGGTATGATTATCGGCGGTTTTGCTATGGGCGCTACCGAGGGTATTATCTACTGTCGTGCTGAGTATCCGCTGGCGATTAAGAGACTGGAAAACGCCATGGAACAGGCAAGAGAAAAGGGATTCCTGGGTAAGGATATCTTTGGATCTGGCTATGACTTTGACCTCAGAATCAAAGCTGGCGCCGGCGCATTTGTCTGTGGTGAAGAAACTGCGCTAATCGCCTCCCTGGAAGGTGAGAGAGGTATGCCTAGACTGAAACCTCCTTTCCCTGCAGCAAAGGGGTACTGGCAGCAGCCGACCAACATCAACAATGTAGAAACCTTCGCTAACGTGCCATGGATTATCGCAAACGGCGGAGCAGCCTTTGGGGCGATGGGTACAGAGCAGTCCAAGGGAACTAAGGTATTCGCTCTTGCTGGTAAGATTAAGAAGGGCGGACTTGTGGAAGTTCCAATGGGTCTTCCTCTGAAAGACGTTATCTTTGGTATCGGCGGCGGTATCAAACAGGATAAGCAGTTTAAGGCTGTTCAGATGGGCGGACCTTCCGGCGGCTGTATTCCGGCTGATTTGATTGACACTCCGGTTACATACGAAGACATCAACAAGACTGGCGCCATCGTAGGTTCCGGCGGTATGATCGTTATGGACGAAGACACCTGCATGGTAGACATGGCAAGATACTTCCTCGACTTTACAAAGAAAGAATCCTGCGGAAAATGTAATTACTGCAGAATCGGTACCAAGAGAATGCTGGAAATCTTAGAAAGAATCACTGTCGGCGAAGGTAAAGACGGAGATATTGAACTGCTGGAAGAACTGGCAGCTAAGATTAAAGACGGCGCAATGTGCGGTCTGGGTCAAACAGCGCCGAACCCAGTTCTGACTACCATCAAATATTTCAGAAACGAATATGAAGACCATATTTACAATAAAAAGTGTACCGCTAAAGCATGTAAGGAACTGATTTCTTTCGAAATCACTGACGCATGTAAGGGATGTACCCTCTGCTCAAAGAAGTGTCCTGTCGACGCGATTAGCGGAGAAGTAAAGGGTCAGCATGTTATTGACCAGACTAAGTGTATCAAGTGCGGCAAGTGTGCAGAATCCTGTAAGTTTGGCGCTATTGAGAAAAAGTAGGGAGGAGGAATACACATGAATAAATTCAGAATGAATATTGATGGCAAAGAAGTATTTGGACTTCCTGGACAGACCATTTTAGAAGTGGCCAGAGATAATGATATTTTTATCCCTACTCTTTGCTATGATGAAAGAACTACCATTTACGGAGCTTGCGGACTTTGTGTTGTAGAAGTAGAAGGAAACCCTAAACTCTGCAAGGCTTGCGCAACTACAGTTGCTCCTGGCATGGTAGTAATGACAAATACAGACAGAGTCGTAGAGTCCAGAAAGACTAACCTGGAGCTTTTGATTTCCAACCATAACGGTGACTGCAAAGCGCCTTGTGCACAGGCATGTCCTGCAGGAACTGACTGTCAGGGGTATGTGGGTCTGATTGCAAACGGCGAATTTGAAGCTGCAAACGAGCTGATTAAGGATAGAATTCCGCTTCCTGCTTCCATCGGCCGTGTATGTCCGCACCCTTGTGAAGACGCTTGCAGAAGGGGTCTTGTAGATGAACCGATTAGCATTGCTGCCCTGAAGCGCTTTGCTGCTGATTACGACATGATGGAGGATGTTGTATTTGTTCCTGAAATCGAAGATGAAACTGGCAAATCCGTAGCCATTATCGGCGGCGGCCCGATGGGTCTTTCCGCAGCATATTTCCTGAGACAGAAGGGGCACGAAGTAACTATCTTCGACGCAATGCCGAAGCTGGGTGGTATGCTTCGCTACGGTATTCCTGAATACAGACTGCCGAAGGAAGTACTAGATGCAGAAATTGAAATCATCGAATCCATGGGCGTTGAAATCGTACCGAACTGCAAAGTCGGTGAAGATTTATCCTTTGATACAATCAGAGAAGACTACGATGCAGTGCTTCTTGGTATCGGCGCATGGGTATCCACCGGCGTTGGCTGTCCGGGAGAAGACGCTGACGGCGTCATCGGCGGTATCGACTTCCTGAGAAAGGTTGTTAGAAATCAGCACATCGACTTCGGTGAAAAGGTTGCCATCGTCGGCGGCGGTAACACTGCAATGGACGCTTGCAGAACTGCTGTAAGACTGGGTGCTAAAGAAGTTTATAACATTTACAGAAGAACCAAGGACGAAATGCCTGCTGACAGAATTGAGATTGAAGAGGGTGAAGAGGAAGGCGTAATCTTTAAGAACCTGACCAACCCACTGGAAATCATCAAAGATGAAAAGGGTCATGTAAAACAGATGGTACTGCAGGTAATGGAACTGGGTGAGCCTGACGCTTCCGGCAGAAGAAAGCCGATTCCGGTAGAGGGCAAAACGGAAACCATCGATGTAGATACTGTAATTCTGGCAATTGGTCAGGCAGTAGATGCGAGCGCTTTCGATGTAGATAAGACTAGAAAGAATGCTATCGCATACGATCCTGACACCTTCATGACCAGCATTCCTGGCGTATTTGCAGGCGGTGACTGCGGTAATGACAAGATCTCCATCGCAGTAGAAGCTATTGCTGATGCTGGTAAAGCTGCAGTTGTTATCGACTCCTACTTGAACGGCGAAGCTGTAAGCTATGAAAAACCGTTCTTTGTAGAAAGAGATGATATAACTGAAGAGACTTTTGAAGATAGGGAAAGACTCTGTAGAGAGAAAGCTGATCAGCTGACTGCTGCAGAAAGAAAGGATAACTTCTCAGAAGTAATCTTTGACGGATTAACTGAAGATCAAGCGCTGGCAGAGGCTTCCAGATGTCTGGAATGCGGCTGTCACGACTACTTCGAATGTAAGCTGATTGACTACGCAAACGAATACGATGTAGAACCTGAAAGATTTGCAGGAGACAAGAACATGATCGAGTTTACCGATGATCATCCGTTCATCGTGAGAGATCCGAACAAGTGTATCCTTTGCGGACTTTGCGTAAGAGTCTGCGACGAGGTAATGGGCGTAGGTGCACTGGGTCTTGTACAGCGTGGTTTTGATACTGTTGTAAAACCGAACCTGGAAAAACCGTTGGCTGAGTCCGGCTGTGAATCCTGCGGTCAGTGTGTCAGCGTTTGCCCGGTAGGCGCACTGCAGGAAAGACAGACTGTACAGAAGGAAGTTCCTCTCGATGCTGAAATTACAGAAACAACTTGTGCATTCTGCTCTGTCGGCTGTACTTTAGATTTAGAATCCTATGGCGATATGCTGATTAAGGCAAATCCTTCTAAGGAAGGTTATGTCAATGCCGGCATCTGCTGCGGAAAAGGCAAGTGGGGCTTTGATGTGGCTGTATTAGAAGATAAGGAAGTGGATCCGCTTGTAAAAGACGGCGATGACTTCCGCATGACTGATTATCATGAAGCTATTGTGATGGCAGCCAAGAAACTGGAAGCAGTAAAGGTTAGAAACGGGGCTGATTCTATCGCAGTTGCGATTTCTGACAGATACACCAACGAAGAAGCATACGCAATGAAAAAGTTTGCACGTATTGCAGGCGCTAAGACTTTCTGTTTCAACACCAGAAAGAATGCGCTGGATGATGTACTGGGGCTGGATGCTTCTCCAAATACCATCGATGAACTTCTGTCCACAGAAGTGATTCTGGTACCTGGTTTCATCAAGAAGAACAATCCTGTAATCTGGAACAAGATCAAGCAGGCTGCTGAAGCAGGCGCTAAGGTAGTTGCCATCAATACACCGGAAGCGCAGACTTCTTATGCTTTTGCAGAAAAGGTTATCGATACAGACAACAGCACTGCTTTCTTAAAGGGTCTGGCAAAAGCTCTGATTGACATGGGCAAGAAGAGCGATGCTGAAGGCTTTGACGCATTTGCAGCTTCCGTTGCAGACGCTGTAGTTTGCGATGAAATTAAGGTAGTTGCTGAAATGTACGCAAAAGCAAAGAAGGCTATGATTGTCTTCCAGCAGAACGTGCTGTCCTATGAAGCAGCAGCCCTGGTTGCTGAAATTGCGCAGCTGTCCGGTCACATCGGAAAACCTAGAGACGGTATCTTAGCAGTGAAGCCAAAGAATAACTCTCAGGGGCTTGTGGACATGGGCATTCGTGCAGGAGCCGAAGCTATGGAAGGCGTAAAAGGTCTTGTTATCTTCGGTGAAGATCCGATTGCCGCAGGTTTTGACTTGTCTGAGCTGGAATTCCTGATGGTTTCCGATATTTACATGACTGAAACTGCAAAGAAAGCAGATGTATTTATTCCGGGCACTGGCTTTGCAAGCACAGACGGCACTTTCACCAATACTGAAAGAAGACTGCTGCCAGTTGAAGCTGCAATTGTGGAAGATGTTGACTTAAACAACTGGGAAATTGCGGCAGAACTCGCAAACGTGTTCGAAGAAGAATTTGGCTTCGAAGACGAATCAGATATTTCTCTGGAAATGGATGATACGCTGCCGCTGTATAAGTATGCTGAAATCGGTGAAGTACTGGGCGGCGTGCTGGCTCCGGTAAATCCTGTGTTTATCCCTGCGGCTGATGCAAAGATGGTAGATGAATTGCCATCAACTGACGCCCTGATGAACATCATGAATGAAAGATTACCTGAAGTCGTATCCCCAACCGCGTAAGAGGTTGGCGGAACGTCTCATGCGAGGTGCGACCAAGAAAACAAGCGAAAGCGAAGTTTGATTGGAATCGCACTACTGCGGAAGCCGTGCCTGCAACGCGCTAACGAAAGTTAGATGCGGCGCCAGGCAGCGAAGGTTGTTTCGGCAACTTTTGAAAGAAAATAGTAAGATAAAAACACTGCTGTCCCAAAGAAGAACGCTGGGACAGCAGTGTTTTATTGTTCATTAGTTATTCAGTTCCTCAAATAGTTGCTCTTTATAGACAGGATCCTTTAGTGCCTTTCTAAGGTCTTCGATCCGATCTTGGTTCAGAAGGTATTCTATCAGTTTCTTCTCAGATTCGGCTTGCATTTTTTCAGCTTCAGCCTGTTTTTTCTCGACTTCAGCCTGCTGCCTTTTAGCTTCAACAACCTGCAGAGCCTTTTCAGATTCTTCCAGCATTTGCTTGCATTTTTCAAATGCGGTGGCGGTTCGTACCCATTCATCGTAAAGTGTCATTCTGCTCCGCACCTCCTTTTCGTTTTCCATGGTTTTCACTGCGCTTTGCAGGCGCAGCAGCCATGAATCTGACTTTGGCACAATATCTTCTTCCAGATACTGAAATAGATTTTTTAATTGGCAAGGAATATCGTCTTTGCTGCACTTACTGTTTAGAAATATTGTAACTTGACCGTCATCTAAATGCAAGTGATTTTTATCGTCAATCATTTGAAATGAGTAGATAGGCTCATCTTGCCCAAGCAAATCAAATAAACAGATAAAGATGACATATCCCGGTCTAAGCTCCCTATATTCCTGACCACGCGCAAGAGAATCGACCGCTGCAACAGCGTGATAGTAGCGACTGCGCTGAGGAAGTTCTTTGGTATCGGCAGCTTGACATTCCACATCAAACCAGGTGTCGTCATCTTCAAACAAGACGTCGAAACGAACTGATTTTGCGTATGGATTAATCATAATGGAATGCTCAGTGTGGAGAATCGTCTCCGCTGAAAAGATTTGAATTTCATCTTCGTAGTCGTGAAGATGAAGCCTGCGAACCCTTTTTTCCGGCAAGATGCGGGCGAGAAGACCTCGGAATAGCTCCTCATCTTTCATGACCGTGCTGAACATAACCGGATTACAAAGGGCGCTGGGTGTTTTTTTCTTTGTCATAATTGACCTCCTTACATAAAAAGAACGGCTGATAAAGCCGTTCCCATCGAAAAAATATAAAATGTAGAAATAGAAAAAGGCAAGAGGGCAGATGCGAAAATCGCAGAAGGTCCAACTCGCCTTGTACCATAATATTATATCACAGATTCCCGGCTTTGTTCCAAAAAATATCTGACAAGTTAGGAGCGGCGGGTAGAAGCAACCTGCAGCGGGATAAAGAACAAAATATGTGGATAACTTCCTTGTTGACAAATTTTAAAAAACGTGAAATGATTGAAATCACTAATGTACAAGCTGTAAAGTTTTCCACATGAATAAGTTGAAAAAATTGTATACAATTTGGAAATAATTGTGCATAAGGTGTTTGGTGGTGTATTTTCTGCCAGATTTTTGGTGTGGAAAATTCCTTTAGCAAATGAAAGAAGAAAGGGGATTTTGTTCGGTTTTCGAAAAAAGATATTTCTGAATTTATGTTAGATTATAAAACTAAACTTGTGTTAAAAAATAAACTTTTTTAATATTTTTTGTATACTTTGACAAGAATTGAGCTGGATGCTATAATATAACATGTAATATTTTGGAGCATTTAGGTTTCAAAAAGGAAATGAATGGAGGTTAGTTTGAATGGATAGACTTTACGTGAAGTCGAAGGACCGTGCCCAAAGAGCGGTAGAAGGGCTTTACAAAGATTTGGAGCGCAGAATTGCAGCAAGTCCGGCAGGTCAGTGTCCTGTAGATATGGCGGCAGCGTTTTTAAAGCTATGCCATGCACAGAGCTGCGGCAAATGCGTTCCATGCAGGACAGGACTTGGGCAGCTGCAGAATATGCTGGAAGATATTCTGTCCATGGACACGAATTTGGATTTGAGCATTTTAGACACGCTTGAGAGAACTGCAAAGGCCATCAAGGTGTCTGCGGATTGCGCCATTGGCTTTGAAGCAGCGTCTATGGTACTGCGCGGTTTGGAAGGCTTTAGAGAAGACTACGAGTCTCATATTCTCAACCACGCCTGTGCAGATAATGTAATCAATCATAGAGAATCCGTACCATGCAGAGGAGCCTGTCCGGCGGGTGTAGATGTCCCCGGCTATACAGCGCTTGTTCATGCGGGAAGATATGACGATGCGGTACGCCTTATCAGAAAAGATAATCCGTTCCCAACGGTATGCGCGTTGATTTGTGAACACCCTTGTGAGGACAAGTGCAGAAGAAATATCATTGATGCGCCGATTAATATCAGAGGCCTGAAGCGCTTTGCAGTGGACAACTGCTCCAAAAGCGTACCGGTTCCGGAGAAAATGGATCACACAGGAAAGAAGATTGCAGTAGTTGGCGGCGGTCCGTCAGGACTTTCCGCAGCATATTTTTTATCCATCATGGGTCACGATGTAACAGTATTTGAAAAAAGAGCCCAGCTTGGAGGTATGCTTCGTTACGGGATTCCAAGCTATCGCTTGCCGAGAGAAAGACTGCAGTGGGATATCGACGCCATCGCGTCCACTGGCGTAGAATTCCGCACAGACTCTGACGTGGAGTCCGAGGAAGCCATCAGGGAGATCAAAGAAAACTACGATGCTATGTATTTGTCCATCGGTTCCCACAACCATAAGAACCTGGGCATTCCGGGCGAATACGCAAAGGGCGTAGTGCCTGCTGTGGAGATGCTCCGAGGTATTGGCGATGATGCAATGCCGGACTTCAATGGAAAATCTGTTATCATTGTCGGCGGCGGAAATGTTGCCATGGATGTAGCCAGAACAGCCAAGAGGTTGGGTGCCAGTGAGGTATGCATCGTTTACAGAAGGAGACGGGACGACATGACGGCACTGCCTGATGAAATCGGCGGTGCAGTAGCTGAAGGCTGTCAGTTGATGGAATTAATGGCACCGTCTGAAATTATTGTAGATAAGAACGGCAATGTTAAGGGGCTTTATGTGCAGCCGCAGATTGCAGGTGAGGCAGATAAGTCCGGAAGACCAAGACCCGTGGCAGCGGATCTGCCAAGAGTAAAAATGCGGTGCGATATTGTTATTTCTGCCATCGGACAAGCTACAGACTTTACATTCTTTGAACAGTATGGGGTGCCGGTATTCAGAGGAAATATCAAAACAGAGAAATCCAGCGTTGTAGACAAAGTGCAGGGCATTTATGCTGGAGGAGATTGCGTAACTGGTCCGTCGACCGTAATCAATGCTGTAGCTGCTGGTAAGGTTGCAGCAGCCAATATTGACAATTACCTTGGATATAATCATGAGATTACAGTAGATATAGACATTCCTGTACCGCCAGTGCAGGATCAGAAGGCAAGAGGCAGAATTGAATTAAAAGAACGATATGCTTCAGAACGAGGTGGCGACTTTGGCGCAGTAGAACTTCCAATGACCAGAGAGGAATCTCTGGCAGAATCATCAAGATGTCTGCGCTGCGACGCCTGCGGATTTGGTTCATTTAGAGGAGGCAGAATAGAAAAATGGTAAAGTTAAAAATTGATGGGCAGCAAATTGCAGTACCTGCTGGTACTACAATTTTAGATGCTGCTGCAAGAGTAGGAATTAAAATTCCACATCTCTGTTATTTAAAAGATATCAATGAAATCGGCGCCTGCAGAGTCTGTCTGGTCGAGAAAGTCGGCATGGAAAAGCTGGTCACCGCTTGTAATACAGAAGTAGAAGAGGGTGTTGAGATTCTGACTAACAGCCCAAAGGTCAGAGAAGTTAGACGAATTAATGTAGAATTGATTCTTTCAGATCATGACTGTAAATGTGTCCAGTGCGTCAAGAGCGGAAACTGTACCTTGCAGAAGATTGCCAATGACCTTGGCATTATTGAACAGCCTTATAAAGATGTACATGAAAAGACAAGATGGGATTTTGAATTGCCGCTGATTCGTGAAGCATCCAAGTGTGTGAAATGTATGCGATGTGTACAGATTTGTGATAAAGTGCAGGGATTGAATGTCTGGGACATTAATGGTTCTGGCTATAGAGCTTCTGTGGGGGTATCCAATAATCGCAAGATAACAGAAGCGGATTGTGCTCTTTGCGGACAGTGCATTACCCATTGCCCGGTAGGTGCGCTTAGAGAAAGGGATGATTTGCGTCTTCTCAGAGACGCTCTTGCAGATCCTGAGAAAATCACCATGGTACAGATTGCGCCAGCGGTGAGAACTGCCTGGGGCGAGGGAATCGGTATTTCCAAGACAGAGGCGACCACCGGAAAAATGGTCAGCGCATTGCGCAGAATTGGATTTGATTATATCTTTGACACTACATACAGCGCGGACCTTACAATTATGGAAGAGGGCAGCGAATTTATCGAGAGATTTACCCACAAGGAGCAGTATAGCTGGCCGATGTTTACTTCTTGCTGTCCGGGGTGGGTTCGGTTTGTCAAAACCCAGTATCCGGAATATGTGAAGAATCTGTCTACGGCAAAATCACCGCAGCAGATGTTTGGGGCGATGGCGAAAACCTACATTGCGCAGAAGCTGGGTATTGATCCGGAAAAAATTTTCTCAGTGTCTATTATGCCATGTCTTTCCAAGAAATATGAAAAAGGCGTGCCGCAGGTGGATGATGCAGGTCATGGAAAAGATGTGGATTTAGTACTGACCACCAGAGAGATGGACAGACTGATTCGTGCTGATAATATCCAGGCTCATGACCTGAAAGAGGAAGAGTTTGATGAAATCTTTGGAGAAGGATCTGGAGCAGGGGTTATCTTCGGCGCTACAGGCGGCGTTATGGAAGCGGCTCTTCGAAGTGCATATTTCCTTATAACAGGAGAAAATCCGGAGGTCGACAGCTTTAAGAGCGTTCGCGGTATGGACGGCTGGAAGGAAGCTACCTTTGAAATCAAAGGCATGAAGGTAAAAGTGGCAGTTGCCAGCGGTCTAGGCAATACCGGTAAACTGATGGAGGCGATAAAGCAGGGAGAAGTTGATTATGACTTTGTTGAGATCATGGCATGTCCTGGTGGCTGTGTCGGTGGAGGCGGACAGCCGGTCAAAGATGGCTATGAGTTTGCAGAAGCCAGAGGAGAAATTCTCTATGGATTGGACAAATTCTCAAATCTCAAATTTTCTCATGAAAATTCAGCTGTGCAGCTTACCTATGAGGAATTCCTGGGAGAGCCTAATTCCCATAGAGCACATCAGCTGCTGCATACCAATTTAGAAGATTGGGATTTAGAGATGAACAGATAATTAAAGTAGGCTGCCTTGATATTATTAGGGCAGCCTCGCTGTTTCTGCACCATTTTGGGATAAAACTGCGATTATGGTGCACTTTGATTTTTGGCGATTATAAAATCTGCACCATTTTTTCTTAAATCGATAGAAATGGTGCAGTTTTTTATTCGGACTGATTTCAACTCGCACCATTGGTTAGTTTTTCAAAGAAAATGGTGCGGAAACAGATTTATAGATAATGGTATTTTTTTCGATTGAGCGCGAGACAGGTGACGGTGACCGCCAGGGTAAGAATTTCTGCGGTGATACCAGAAAGCCAGATGCCGGTAAGTCCCAGTAGAAGTGGTAAGGTCAGGATAATGGACACCTGAAATACTAGCGTTCTGAGGAACGAAATGAGCGCGGAGAGCGGTCCATTGTTCAGCGCAGTAAAGAAAGAGGATCCGAAAATGTTCATGCCGCAAATCAGAAATGACATGGCGCAGATACGGAATCCTTGACAGGTCATTTCAAAGAGAGTCTTGTCGTAGCCAACAAAGATGGTAGCAAGCGGCACGGCTAGAAGCTGTGCCAGACATACCAGTACAACACCGCAGCAGATGATGGCGCGGGTGCTTTTTTTAAATAGATTTTTTAGTTCTGCATGATTTTCAGCGCCGTAATTATAGCTGACAATCGGTGCGCAGCCCATACTGTAGCCCAGATAGATGGCAGCAAAGATGAAGTTGACATACATAATTGTGCCGTAGGCAGCAACACCGTTTTCTCCTGCAAAACGCAACAGCTGCAGGTTGTAAAGCGCACCGACAAGGGAGGAGGAAAGACTGCTTAAAAGTTCGGAAGAACCGTTGGTGCAGGCTTTTAAGAGTGCCTTTGGATATAGTTTTGTGTGTGTCAGTTGAAGCAGGCTGTTATTTTTCCTTGCAAAGTAAATGATTGGGAAAATTCCACCAAAGAATTCACCAAGCGCTGTAGCGATGGCAGCACCAGCAATGCCCCAATGGAAAACAGCAATAAACAGAAAATCGAACACCATGTTGATTACGCCGGAAACGATGGAAACATACAGTCCCAGCTTCTGTTTTTCAGCAGCGACAAAAAAGGTCTGAAATGCGCACTGCAGCATAAAACAAGGCAGTGAAATCAGCATGATGCGAAAGTAAAGTACGCAGTATTCCAGCAGTTCGCCTTCTGCACCTAGCAGAATGGAAAGCGGCCGGACAAAGATTTGTGCCAGCAATGAAATCGTAACACCACCGCCGATTAAAGCATAGATCAGCATGGAAAAGTATTGATTGGCAAGTTCCTGTTTCTTTTCACCAAGAGTCTTTGCGACGATAGCGCTGCCGCCGGTACCTAGCATAAAGCCGATAGCGCTGAGTGCGCCGAAAATTGGCATAATCAAGTTGACTGCAGCGAAGGCAGTCTTGCCTACGAAATTGGATACGAAAAGACCGTCCACAATAGAGTAGACCGATGTAAAAATCATCATGACGATAGATGGCAGGACAAAGAGAAAAAGTTTTTTGTATGTAAAATGTTCAGATAGTTGTATTCGCATGTAAAATCCCTCCTTTTGAATTTATATGATAAATATTATTTCAATTGTTCTACCTGGCTACGAAGGTTAGCAAGATAGGCTGTCATCAGTTTGCTCAGCAGAATGCCGTCAGCTCCAAGAGCTGAAAAAGCACGATTTTCCATCTCCATAACAGGCAGAATTTTTTCTTCGACAATTTTTTCTCCAGATGCGGTTAAATAGATGTGAGTGCTGCGGCCGTGACCTTTTTCCAAATAGATATAACCGTCAGCCTCCAGTTTTCTGATGGCGGAATTAACCGTCTGCTTGCTGAGAAAAGAGTTCTCGCAAATATCTTTTTGGGTGCAGCCCCCCCCGAGCAGGCACAAATCGTAAAGAATACTGATGGCACTGTTGGAAGCGCCAAGACGCAGGGAGATTTCCCGATAGATATCACATTCTTCTTTATAAAGACGATTGAATTCCAGATATTCCGGACTTAAAATTGTTTTCATCAAATGACCTCCTGTATTGATGCTTATTCGGAATGGTGAAACCAAGACAAGTCCGATATCGGACTTTTGCAACAGTAACTAGTATAGTACGAAATCGGACTTATGTCAAGAGAGTTTTTATCATCGCACGAGAAATCCGCAAGATGAAAATTTGTATTTCATAACAAAAAATAAAGGCGTTTTGTAAGTAGTCCTATTGACAACACCCAAAGTCATGATAGAATGATACTGTAAACACAACAGAAAGAAGGATAAGAAAAATGGATCAGATGATACAGAGTTATATGCCGCAGGTGAAGGCATTTTTTGAGGAACATCGGGAGGAGTTTTTAAATGATCTTGCTGAGATGATTGCTATCGACAGCCAGAGAACAGAAGCCAAAGAGGGCATGCCTTACGGTGAAGGTCCTGCTGCAGCTCTTGCAAAAACATTGGAAATGGCAGAAGGCTATGGCCTTTACACAGAAAACTGGGAAAACTATGTTGGCATTATTCAGCTTAATGATAGTAAAGAGCGGAAGCTGGAGATTCTGGCGCATCTAGATGTGGTGCCGGAAGGTAAGGGTTGGACTGTTACTGAGCCTTTTGTAATGAAGGAAGTTGATGGCAGAGTTTATGGAAGAGGTACTGCTGATGATAAAGGACCTGCACTGGCGGCAATTTATGCGTTGCGTGCAATCAAGGAGCTTGGGATTCCGCTTCGGGAGAGCGTGCGTGTTACGGTAGGCTGCGATGAGGAATGCGGCAGTTCTGATTTGGATTACTACTGGACAAAGACAAGCCCTGCAGAGATGACTTTTTCGCCGGATGCGGACTATCCTCTGATTAACTTGGAAAAAGGACACTTTGGTGTAAAGATAAGCGGAAAATTACCTGAACCAGCCAGTGGCGTTAAAATTAAATATGCAAAATGCGGCACCAAGAGCAATGTAATTCCAGATGAAGCGGAAGTAGTTGTGTCTGGTATTTCAGAAGCTAGTGCGAGTCTAATGGCTTTAGAAGTATATAATGATACAATCGTGGAGACAGATTTTACTGCGGAAAACGAGAAAGAAATGAAATTTTTCTTTAAGGGAAAATCAGCTCATGCAGCAGATCCGGACAGCGGCAATAATGCGGCAACAGCTATGCTGCAGCTTCTTGCCAAGCTGCCGAAGGAAGATTATGGAATGCTGTGTCAGCTGGAACATATGTTCCAGCACGACTTTAATCATGGGGAAGGCGCACTGATTCATTATCAAGATGATGAATCGGGAGAAATATCTGTTGCTTTTACGATATTCAACATTGAAGAAGATGGAACAATCTTTGCGCAGGTGGACAGCCGAACGCCTATTTCTGTGAGCGAAAAAGACTTCGATCACTTTATCAAACGCCTTGAAGATGCGGGATTTGAGGTGGAAACCAGTTACAGTGCACCACATTATGTATCTCCAGATACGCCGCTGGTTCAGATACTTCTTGCACACTACGAAGATTGGTTTTCTGAAAAGGGCGAATGTATCGCCATCGGCGGAGGCACTTATGTGCATGACATTCCTGGTGGCGTTGCTTTCGGTTGCGCAAAACAGGGTGTAGATAACAAAATGCACGGTCCGGATGAATTTGCGGAAGTAGACCAACTGCTTACAAGCGGCATGTTGTTTACGACAGCCATTGCTGATCTATGTAAATAAGGATGTAATTACTTAATGTGAAATAACGGGAAAATCTTACTTGTGATTTTCCCGTTTTTTATGACATTATTTTTCTTCCTGTTGTTTATAGTAGTCTACTGCATACTGCAGGAAAGGGTGATTTTCTGCTGTGATTCTATTGGAATTATATACCAAATAAAGGGTGAGAACAGGGATAATTCCTTTAGACTTAAATGGCACTGCACGTAGATTAGAGTATTGCTGCAAGATTTTTTCGCAGCGGCTTTTTGGGGTCAAGGTAAAGCTGCCTGGCTTTGAAATCAAAGATGGTAGGAAACTGTCTTCACATACTGTGAGGGTGATGCCTAGTTCTTCTGGAAAGGATTCCATCAATTCCGTATTCCAGGAAATTAGATGATATCCAGCTAAGTCTTCTGTTTCAACCGTCTCTTTGCTGGCAAGGACATCTGCTTCATGAAGGAGAATACATAAAGTGTCTTCTTTTAGCGAAATCTGAGAGAGGGCACATTCGTCTGTAAGATTTTCTGTATTTGTAAAAACGAAGAAAATATCGGTTTTGCCGTTTTGAATACTCTTAAAACTATCGCTATGGGTGGAAAGGTTTATTTTCCAGTTTGGATATACGGCAGTAAAATCAGCAATCAGTTCTGGCAAATCAGAGTAGATTGACAGAGCGTGCATACCAATTGTTAAAAACTGCTCTTTTTTTAGTGTACGTCTTTTCATTTCGGCAAGAAACTGCTCCCATTCTTCTACCAGATGTGAACCCTGTTTTGCAAAAGCCATCCCATCTTCTGTCAGTTCTACACTGCGATTAGTTCTCTCAAAAAGGGTCATGCCCAGTTCTTTTTCTGTTCTGGCGATTTTCTGAGAAACGGCGGACTGGGTCAGGAACATGTTTGCCGCAGCATTTGTAATGCACTTTTCCTTTGCGACCTCCAGCACGCAGAGGATATCCTGAATATCAATCATAGAAGAAGCTCCTTTCTGCCATTAATTTATTTAATGAAGCCATTATAAACGATAAATTTACAAAACGCAAGAAAAGTCGTAAAATTTACTTAAAGTAACATGTTATTGAACATATCACAAGAATGTGTTGTGAAAAGCTGTGTGGATACAGCTGGCAAAATTCCGTGCAGCAGTGATTCGCTATTATTGTAACGATGGAGGAACGAAATGTTAAAGATGCAGCAAAAGCCTTTTGAACCTGCTTGCTTTTTTGCAGAGGGTAAGGTGAGCACAGCCGGAAAGGAAATTCCGTATAAAGTAATTTCTGAAGATAACGTCCTGACTGACGAAACCGGCACACCGAAAGGTTCCGTATTTACTTATTCCTATTTTAGAACAGATGTAACTGATAAAGAGGCAGAGGAAAGACCTGTGCTGTTCGCCTTTAACGGCGGACCGGGCTCTTCTGCACTGTGGCTGCACTGGGGATTATTATCTCCGCAGAAAATTGAATTTGAAAATCCGACAGATCCGCAGCAAAACGGACCTTATACACTGGTCAACAATGACAGATGTCTCCTTGACACCTGTGATATCGTAGTCATGGATCCTGTTACCTGCGGATATGGGGTGTTAATCGACCCGGCAGCTGCACCTGAATTTTTTGGCATCGACCAGGACGCAGCGGCTATGGCGCTGGTCATAGAAAAATGGCTGACAAAATACAAACGAATGAATTCACCGAAGTATATCATGGGTGAGAGTTACGGCACACAGCGTGCAGCAGTTCTTGCCAATGCACTGATGGGTGGTCCAACATTCCCAAACAGAACATGCACAGGCATTGCCGTAGATGGGATTATCCTTATGGGTACTGTTTTGACCGCGGATTCTTCTTTGAATCCGATGGCGGAAGGCAGTATGGAAAACAGCGTTTTGAATCTGCCGACTTTGGCAGCGACACGGTATTATCACCAGCCTGTATCTGGCATCACGCTGGAAGCATTTATAGAAGAAAGCTATACTTTTGCGGCAGACACTTATCTGCGCGCTTTATATCTTGGAAATCGTCTGCCGGAAGCAGAGATGACAGCCTGTATCGAAAAATTATCCTATTTTACAGGCGTACCAAAAAGCTGGTTCCTTGCAAATGGAATCAGACTGACAGTCTCAGAATTTCCAAAGATATATGGGGAAACATCGCTGGGTAAAGTGGTCGGTCTTTACGATGGACGTTACACCATGGATTTATATCACGGGCTTCAGATTCCAGATCCGGTGGCAGACGACGGTGCCATGGGAAAATACACGGCATATTATGCAGGTATTATGAATGGTGAAGGCAGAGAACTTCTTGGCATTGATCTTGACAGGGCATATAAAGCCATCAACTTTGACACTAACATGAAATGGGATTACAAAGCTGTACGTTCACCATTTATTTCTTTGCAGGAAGCCCTCCGAAGAAATCCTAAGCTGCGAGTTTTAGTTGCCAACGGCATTTATGATCTATGTACACCGATGGGCAACGCTCGCTATAGCTTTGCACATATGGCGCAGGAGGAAGGACAGGTCATCATCAAGGATTATCCGTCCGGTCATATGGCGTATGTGGGCGATGTATCCTATGAGATGCTGACAAAGGATTTACATGAATTTATCGAGAAATAGAAAAAGAAAGGACATAAAAATGGAACAGAAGATATTGACAAAGATTGAACCTGTTAAGTTACCTTGGAAGGTGAAAATCCTTTATTGCATGGGCGAATTTTCAAAGACCACCACAGTTATCATGCTCATGGCGTTTGGTATGTACTTCTATACAGAGGTATGTGGTATCAACAGCGGTGTAGCATCGACTATCATCTTAGTGGCGAAGATTTGGGACATCATCAACGACCCGATGATGGGTGCGCTGGTCGACAGAACCAAATCCAAAGAAGGTAAATGTAGAATTTGGCTTAAGTATATGTCAGTGCCTGGTGGTATCATCTTTGCTCTGGCGTTCATGATGCCGGAACTGACTGCAACGGGTAAAATCGTATGGGTTGCTGTTACATATACACTGCAGGGAATGACTGCTACAGCACTGATGATTCCGCTAAACACTTTAATGGGAAGATTAACAAGCGACCCAGTAGAAAGAGCATCACTGAATCAGATTAAAGGTATCATCAATCTGATTCCAAATATAGTTGTTCCTGCTGCTACTATGCCGATGGTTCTGTATTTTGGCAAAGGAGGAGCAGACATGCAGAGAGGCTTCCTGATGGTAGGCATTATCTATGCCGTTGTATTTATTTTATCTAATCTGCTTGCATATATCGGAACGAGAGGTTATGAGCCGCTGGAGCATCTGGCAGAGGAAACAGGTGTACAAGAAGCAGTGAAACTTGAGCAGCCGTCAATGGGCAGTGTACTAAAGGCACTGGCAAAGAACACGCCGTGGCTTTTCTGCATCGGCTTATACCTGGTTGATATGCTGGCATCCTCAATTTCTTCTACTGTTATGACATGGTATTTCCAGTACAATATCGGAAACATTCCTTTGATGTCTCTGGTATCCACCATTTCCCTGGGTGCTTCACTAGTCGTATATATCTTCCTGGGCTTCTTTATCAAGAAGTTCGGAAATGCAGGAACTGCTGCTATCGGTTGTGTGCTTAGTATCATCGGATTCGCACTGAGATTTATTCTGCAGGACAGTTCCACTGCAATTCTGCTGGCAGGAAATATCATTGCAAACTTGGGAACTGGTCTGGTTGGCTGTACGATTCTTCTCTGCATCTTTGACGCAAAGGTCTACGGCGAGTGGAAGACTGGCGTGGACAACGAAGCGATTCTGATGAGCGGATTCTCTGTATCCTATAAAACTGGCCAGGCACTGGGAGGACCGATTGCAGGCTATCTGCTTCTGACCGTTCCTTATGTGGCACAGGCGCAAGCACAGGAGCAAAGTGTGCTGAACCTTTGGTTCTATGAGTCTACTTTGTTTCCGGCAATCGGTTTTGCCATCGCACTAGTATTTGCACTGCTTCTGATTAAATACGAAAAGAAAGTACCGCAGATGCAGGCAGAAATTGACGCGAGAAAAGTAGCAAATTTATAATGGGAGGCACTGAAATGCGTGATTTTGTACCATTTTACTGGGAACAGGAAAAGAAAACATCTACAGGAGATACCTACCTGGTGCGGCTTTCTGATTTTGTTTTGACTGACGACGGAGGGGAAGCTGAAGCTGCTATGTACAGCTACAGCTATATAGGTCTTCCTGAAAATAAAGAAAAGCCTGTGGTCTTTGCATATAACGGTGGTCCCGGCTCAGCCAGTGAATGGCTGCATATGGGGCTTCTGGGACCGAAGATTATGGAAATTCCCGGCTATCCCAAGGTAGAAAGACCAGCAAAGTATGATTTTACAGAGAATACATCATTTCTGCTGGACTGCTGCGATCTGGTGTTGATTGATCCGGTAGGGACTGGCTTCGCACCTCTTTTGAAAGAAGAGGCAGCGGAGAAGTATTATGAAACCCAGGGTGATGCCGTTTCCTTTGCAAAATTTATCGTAAACTGGCTAAAGATAAATCAGCGTAAGGATGCGCCGGTATATCTGCTTGGCGAAAGCTATGGAACCATTCGAAATGTGGTTCTGGCAGATGAACTGCCCGATGATGTAAATTTGCGGGGTATCATCAGCGTTGGAACTTCACTCAACGTAGGGGCAAAGGGTACCTTGCTGGTAGAGCCCAATGTGCGCAGACTTGGCGTTAATGCTGCTGTATGCCGCTATCACTTCCACCCGGAGCTGGATGAAGCGGATTTTATCAGAGACGCCATGGAATTTGCTTATGGAGATTACGCCCATGCACTTTTGATGGGAAATCGTCTTCCTGCAGATAAAAGAGAAAAAGTGCTGGAGAAGCTGGCATACTATTCTGGTCTTGACCGAGCGCTTCTTGATAAACAGAACCTTCGTTTCAGTGAGCAGGACTTTATGACAAAGCTCTGTCCAGGAGAATTTGTCAGTATGTATGACGCCAGAATGACCCTGCCTCTTGAACGCAATGGCTCTCTTGCCAATCTGGAAAATGCGGATATCGTTGAGGTGGATTTCAATCAGGAACCGTTTATCAGTTGCATTGGATCATCTATCGGTGACTGCATCAGAGCCTACTATGACGCGGAACTGAACAGACCGGAAGGAAGGGTTTATCAGGATGATACTCTTGCTGTCGCTATGAATTGGGATTACCGGTCTTATGAGAAGGATACGCTGCAGCTGCCGGTAGACCTGATGAAAGAAAACGAAAATTTGCGCTTTCTTTTCGTCAACGGCAGATACGATTTGTCCTCCACCTTTGATTTTATGACTTATTATCTGTCGCAGTACGACCTTCCGAAGGATCGTATCTCCTGTGAAGTACTGGAATCCGGGCATGCCTCCTATATCGGAGATGGCAATGCCAAGGCGCTTAGCAGCGCTGTTCGGGCATTTATTGAAGGTGATCGGAATGAACTTTGAAAAAGAAGCACAGGCACTGCAGCAGCAGATTACAGCGGATAGAAGATATCTGCACGCCCATGCGGAATTCGGCATGGAGCTGCCGGAAACAGCAGCTTATGTAACAAAGAGACTAAAGGAGATGGGCTGTGCGCCTGTCTCCTTGGGTGGCGGCATCATCTGTGATATCGGAAGCGGTGACCATACGGTACTGCTTCGGGCGGATATGGATGCGTTGAAGGTCATAGAGGATAACGATTTGTCATTTCGCTCGCAGACAGAGATTTCTCACATGTGCGGTCATGATCTGCATACTGCTATGCTGCTTGGTGCTGCAAAGCTTTTGAAGGAATATGAGCCTAAGCTAAAGGGCAGAGTCAGACTTATGTTTCAGCCGGGTGAGGAAGTAATGGCAGGTGCAAAATCTATGCTGGATGCAGGTGTTCTGGAGAATCCAGGCGTGGAAGCTGCGTTCAGTCTGCATGTGTTCACTACACTTGAAAACGGCGTTCTTTCGTATAAAGTGGGAAATGCATTTTCTTCTATAGATATATTCAAGATTCGGATAGAAGGAAAGGGTGGTCATGGCTCTGCCCTTGAGTATACCGTCGATCCAATCAAGGCAGCAATGCTGATTTATCAGGGAATAGAAGGGGTTGTGGCGAGAGAAACCAGTATGTTTCACTCGGCAACCTGTTCCATCGGACATTTTGAAGCAGGAACGATGTACAATGTAATTCCTGAGAGCGCTCTGCTGGAAGGAACGCTGCGCTGCTTTGATGACGATGACAGGGAAAGGATTCTGGAACGGATACAGCATATTCTGGATGGTATTTCTCAGGCAACTGGGACGATTTGTACACTGAAAACTATGTCTACACCTTCTCTAAAGAATGACCCAGTACTTTGTGAGAGCATTGCGCCATATCTTTCTGAGATACAGGGCTTACAGGTAATGGAAACGACAGAACCGGCTAGCGGTTCCGAGGATTTTGCTTTTATCTCCGAAAAAGTACCGACGATGTATATGATTTTAGGTGTAGGAAATCAGAATGCTGCACCAAATCACAACGCGAGGGCAATCTTTGCTGAAGATAAGATGTATCTGGGAAGCGCAGCAATGGCGCTTGCAGCAGTAAAGTATCTGGAGAACTGTTAAAAAAAGGAGATGAGATTATGATTTTAAATAACTGCAGATTGATTCCGCAGCTGTCGGGAGGCGTTGCCTCAGACTGCGGCAGTGTTTGTATAGAAGATGGAAAAATTGTTCGTGTGAGCGCAGCTTCTGTTTCTGATGCGGGAGAGGATGTCTTTGACTGCGGCGGCAAAACGTTGCTGCCGGGACTCATCGACTTGCATACACATATTACGCTTCTGGGCGGGGCTGGCGTTGATTGCGTCAACGATCCGATGAAGCTTTTGATTGCGGCAGTAGAGCAGGCGCAGAAATGCCTGCCTTATGGATATACAACCATTCGGGACTGCGGCAGCTTTGCAGGCGTTGCGATTTACGCGAGAGATATGATTCAAAAAGGCATTGCGCCGGGACCTCGTATTTTGGCGAACGGGGAAACGCTGACTTCCAGCATTATGTGGAAGCCGGGCGGAAGTGAAGCCGGCGTCAGACTCAGTGACGGTGCAGAGGAGTATCGCAGGCATGTACGCATGGAAGCGGCAATGGGAGCGGACTTTATTAAAATTTATGCCTCCGGTTCGGCCTATGACCCTTCCGGCGTTCCAAAGCACCCGATTATGACCAGAGATGAAATTCGCACGGCAGTGGAAACCGCTCACATGCATGGGCTTTATGTGGCGTCGCACTGTCATGCGGACAGCGCCATCAGAGACTGTATTGAATGCGGTGTGAAGACCATCGAGCACGCGACGTACATCAGTGATGAAACGATTGCGCTGCTGCAGAAGACGCAAGACTGCTATCTGGTACCGACCTTTGCTGCTATGTATGTGAGTCAGACAGAGCCTGCGGCTCGTGAATTCTGGCTAGCGCGGCTGACGCCGATGCTGGAAGCTTGTGCCAGACAGATTGAAAAGGCGTACAAAGCAGGCGAGAAAATGGGATTTGGTACAGACAGCGCGCCGGGCTCTCCTCAGTACGAGAAAGGCGTAGAGTTCCAGATGAGAAAAGATTACTGCCATATGGAAAACGTGGACATCTTGCTGCAGGCGACCAAGTATAATGCGGAAATCGCAGGGATTGACCATATGGTCGGCGAAATCCGAGAAGGTCTGATGGCAGATTTGATTCTGGTAGAAGGAAATCCAGCGGAGGATATCTCCGTGATGTATCATAGACCGGCATGCGTATGGCAGGCTGGAAAGCGGATATAGAATTGTTTACATCGTGCAGGACAAAGGAAACGCTTTGTCCTGTATTTCTTTTTTGTTCTGCTACTTGTGATTTTTCTGTTTTTCACGTATACTATAGGTACGAAGAAAGGAGACGGCTGATGGAGAAGAAGAAAATTCCAATCGGATATGAGGACTTTAAGATATTCAAAAAAGAACACCTGTATTTGGTCGATAAAACGTCGATGATACAAGAACTTCTAGATGCCGGGACGCAGACCACCCTGATCACAAGACCGCGCCGATTCGGAAAAACCCTGAATCTTTCCATGCTTCGCCGCTTCTTTGAAGATGAAAGAACGCCGGAAGGCAAGAAAATAGACAATCGCCATCTCTTTGACGGACTTGCCATCATGGAGATGGGAGAGAAGTATCTGGCCCATATGGGACAGTATCCAGTAATCAGCTTGTCACTGAAATCAGCCAAGCAGGCGACCTTTGCGATGGCACACGCCAGCCTGATTGATGACATCATCAAAGAATTTGAACGCCATGCTTATGTACTTTCTGGTGAGATGACTGAGAGAAACAGGGAGCAATTTACTGCTGTCATGCATGGCAAAGCAGAGGATATCGCTTATGCGAAAGCGTTGAAATTTCTCTCCGAGTGCCTGTACAAATACCACGGAAAAGAGGCCATTATCCTCATCGACGAATACGACGTACCGCTGGAGAATGTGTATTTCAGCGGCTTTTACGATGAAATGATTGGATTTATCCGTTCTCTCTTTGAGTCCGCCCTGAAGACCAATCCCTATCTGAAACTGGGTGTGATAACAGGGTGTCTTCGAATCAGCAAAGAAAGCATCTTCACGGGTCTGAACAATCTGGAGATTCATTCCATCATCAGTCCTAAATACAGCAGCTGTTTTGGCTTTACCGAAGCAGAAGTGAAGGCACTGCTGCAGTATTACAATCAGGAAGAGCGATACGAAGAAGCAAAGTCCTGGTACGATGGATATCTCTTTGGAAATACAGAAATCTATAATCCGTGGAGCATCCTAAGCTATGCGAGCAACGTAAGAGCAGGCGCGCAGATTGCGACCAGACCGTACTGGTCCAACACCTCAGGAAACGACATCGTAAAAACCATGATAGAAGACGCAGATGATACCACCCGGGAAGAACTGGAAACCCTGATGGATGGAGGCACCATCCAAAAGCCGGTTCACGAGGAAATCACCTATGGCGACATTCATGCGTCCAAAGACAGCCTGTGGAACTTTCTGTTCTTTACAGGGTATCTGAAGATGAAAAGCCAGCGAATTGAAAACAGGGATATCTATATTGAAATGGCGATACCAAACGAAGAAATTGCAGCCATTTATGAGCGCAGCATTAAAGAGTGGTTCAACCGCAAAGCAGAAGCACTGGACAAAAGTCCGTTGATTAATGCGTTGGAAGAGGGAGATTGCGAGGCGGCAGAGAACTTCATCAGCGAGCAGCTGATGGATACCATCAGTTACTTCGACTACGCGGAGAGCTATTATCACGGATTCCTCAGCGGGCTTCTGATAAACAACGGGCGCTATTCGGTGCATTCCAACAGGGAGAGCGGAAACGGCAGACCGGACATCGTGCTAAAAACGCAGGCAATCCGCAAGGGGAATGTCATCATTTTAGAACTGAAAGCTGCAGGCAGCATTGCGGAGATGGAAGACGCATGCAAAAAAGCCCTACAGCAGATCGAGAAGCAGCAGTATGCGCAGGGCTTTCTCGCAGAAGGGTACCCTAAGGTGAGCAAATACGCCATCGCATTTTATCGGAAAGAATGTATGGTGGAGAGAGAAAGCTAAAATTGCAAATTTCCTATTGCGATTAATCCAGGAGAAACCAAAAACGTCACTTCTAAGGAAGTGGCGTTTTTTCATTCCTGCTGGGTTTGATAATAGTTCAATACATAGCGGTAAAATGGGTGATTTTCTATGTTTTGCCTGTCAGTTCGGTAAAGCAGGGAAAGGCTAATCGGCATATCGTCTTCAAAGGCGACAGCTCGAAGGTGCGGGGATTGCGCAAGGATTCTTGTACAGACACTTTGCGGGAGGGGTATAAAAATGCCCGGTTTTGTAATCATGCTGGGAGAAGCACTGTCATGACAGACGCTATAGGTAATCTGTGCTGCCTTCTCAACATCGTGGGTATTGTGTGGGGCATTAATCAGCATGTGATACCCTGTGAGATCAGAGGAACGGACAGGTAGGCTTTTTTTTGTTAAAGGATCATCTTTATGGAGCAGAAGGCTCAGTGTGTCGTTTCGCAAGGGAACCGCTGTAATATATTTTGGTGTTTTAGGTGCATTGACAGAACCTCTGTCAAAACAAAAGTCCAATTTTCCGTTTAGTAAATTTTTATATTTGCTGTCTTCAAATTCCGGAAAGGTCGTTAACTGATAGTTTGGACACGCCATAGTAAAGCCTGCTAAAAGATCAGGAATTTCCGTAAAGTTGATTAGGGCTGGAAGTCCCACAGAACATTGATTTTTATCCATAGAGGAAAATTGCTCCATGGAAAGAAAAAAGTCCTCCCAAGAAGAATTCAGTGCAGAAGCTTTTGTGACAAAGAATACGCCGGCATCGGTCAGTTCGACAGAGCGGTTGGTTCTGATAAAGAGAGCAAGTCCCAGTTCCTTTTCAACTTTTGTTACCTTCTGTGATACGGCGGACTGAGTTAGAAACAGTTTATTTGCAGCTGCCGTAATACTTTTTTCTTCTGCGACTTTCAGTACGCAGAGGATATCCTGCATATCGATCATGTAACTTGCTTCCTTCCTTATCATTAATTTTTTTGTATTGTCATTATAATCGATAAATTTACAAAGTGCAAGAGAAGTCGTAAAATTTAATTAAATAAAACATTTTATTGAACATATCAGATTAGAAAGCGAGAAAGGATAAACAAAGTGAGAGAATATACCACTACAGCAAATCAGTTGATGCTGCAAGGAAAGCCGCTTACCTATCGTACCAGGTGCAAAGCATATGCTGTAAAAGACATCGATGGGCGGGAAATCGGCGACATGTTTTTCTATGAATATATGCGTACGGATGTTGTATGTTCGGAGAAGAGACCGGTTCTCTTTGCCTATAACGGCGGACCGGGGGCTTCCTGTTTTTGGCTACATATTGGATGCTTTGCGCCGAAGAGAGTGAAAATGGAATGGATTTTTAATGGAGAAGAGGAACCGAAGGAAACCCTTCTGGAAGAAAATCCGAATTGTCCCTTAGATATTTGCGATATTGTACTGATTGATCCGCTGGGAACTGGCTATGGATCCTTTGCAGGAGAGCAGGAAGTGAAGGCGTTTTGTTATCCGGAGGCTGATGCAGGCGTGATTGCAGACTTTATTGCTGACTGGCTGATTGAACACCAAAGAACGGATAGTCCTGTTTATCTGGCCGCAGAAAGTTATGGAACCATTCGTTCTGTATTGGTGGCAAGCGCGCTGACGGGAGGTCCACTCCTTCCGTCTGCAAAGGCAAAGGGCATCCGTGTTTCCGGCATGATTATGATGGGCTCTTCCATCATCGCCGAACCGACAAATAGTTTTTTCTCGGAAAAAGGACTGCCGTTTAGTGTGCAAATTCTACCGACTGCAGCGGCAGCAAATTGGTATCACAGCAAAGAGAAAAGCTGTACGCTGGAAGAACGCATGGATGAGACACAGCAATTTATTGAAAATACCTATCTGCGGGCCTTATATCTTGGAAGCAGGCTGCCAGAAGAAGAACAGACAGCGGCAGCAGAACAGCTGTCTGCGCTGACCGGCCTTTCTGCGGGGTGGCTGAAAGTCCATGGACTGCAGTTTGACAGTACATACTTTAGAAGCCAGCGGTTGTCTGAGCAGGGGATGATAATGAGTCTGTATGACGCAAGATTTGTGCGCAGGCAGGGTACAGAAATTGACCCGGCAGCAGACGATGCAGCGCTCGGTAAATTAGCGCCATATTTTCTGAAGGGTCTTCGAGCATATGGAAAAGAACTGGGCATAGAGGAGATGAAGCCATTTATTTATACAGATTTTCATCAGGCAATGAATTGGACGTTTCGTGCGGACAGTACGCCTTTTGCCCATCTGCAGGCGGCTTTGGACAGGGATAAAAACATGCGGGTGTTCTTTGCAAACGGGGTTTATGATTTCTGCTCTGAAGCAGGGCAGGCGGCTTACGCGGCGGCGAAGCTGCGCACTGACGAAGGTCAGGTATTGGTAAAGAATTATCCATCAGGACATATGCCGTATATTGGAACGGAAAGCGCGGCCCTGCTTGGGAAAGATTTGCGGGCATTTCTGCAGAAAGGAATCTACTGATGCTTTACAGAAAAGATCACTACTATACATATGAGGAAATAAAGATGCTACTGTCAGCGTGGCAGCAAGGCTATCCATCGCTTTTGAAAGTAAGTTCCATCGGCAAGACTTACGAGGGTAGAGAAATTTTTGCCGCAGAAATGACAGCCGGCGGAAATCCAGAAAGAAAACCGGGCATTCTGATCAACGGAAATTTGCACAGCAAAGAACTGATCGGATCAAATGCAGTGCTTTATGCCATGGAGTATTTTCTGTCCGGCTATGGAGAAGATTCATCTGTGACGAAGCTTTTAGAAGCGAAAACCCTGTATTTTATTCCAAGAATCAACGCAGACGGTGCAGAGATTTCGGTGGCAACGCCTTATACGCGCAGAGGTTCAAAGCGAATGTTTCACGAGGAAGAAGAGGGTGTTTATCCTGCTGATATCAACGGAGATGGAGAAATTGTGAAGATGCGGATTCCATCAGGCAGCGGTCAGTGGAAATGCGACGAAATAGACAGCAGACTGATGGTGCCGCGAACGGAAGATGATAAAGAAAGCGTCTTTTATGATCTTGTAACGGAGGGTCTGGTTTGCGGAGAAGTCACGAGACCGTTAAAAGACGCAAGAGATCCTTACGATTTAGATCCTAATAGAGAGTTTCCTTTTGACTGGAGCAAGGATACCATCGGATATACCCGCAGGGAATGCAGCGGTAAGTATCCGCTGTATGAATGCGAAGTACGGCATTTGGCGGATTTTATCTTTGCCCATGAAAATATCAATATGGTAGTCGATGAGCATTCCTGCGGCGGCGCCTATATTGCGCCGATGACATTCTGTCAGGAACACGGCGGTCCTGAAAAAGATGTAGAGATTTTTGTACGAGAAGGCGTGAAAGCGACAGAGCGAACCGGCTATGTTTCAAACGGTGCGTTTCCGCCGGGTCTTGTTGGTGTAGCAAAAGGCAGTTATACGACTTGGCTGTATTATGAGAGAGGCATTGCGGCATGGTGCAACGAGAACTGGAACAGCAGACAGCTTGTGGAACCGGTCGACGCCGACCATCCGCTCCCATATATGACGGCATTGACGCCGCCGGAGGATGCGTTGGCGCTGGAACGAAAGCTCCTTGCATGGGACGACACGCAGAAGGAATCTTATTTCTGCCCATGGACGGAATTTGAACACCCACAGCTGGGAAAGGTTGAAATCGGAGGATGGAAGGAAAAATGGATTATGGACAATCCACCGACTTTTTTGATGGAGCAGGAATGTGAAAAGGCGCTGCAGTTTATCCTGCAATGCATCGAAGCATCACCGCAGCTATCGATGGGAATACCAGCGGAAGTTTTGCATGAAGGAAAAAGATACATAGAAGTTCGGATAGAAAATACAGGGAAATATCCTGTCAGCGGAACTTATCAGGCGGAAAAATTGGGAATTTCTGCAGAAATTACAGCGGATATCTACTTTGAAGCGGACTGCTGTTCAGCGGAAAATTTACCTGAAAATTTGGCAGGAGGAGAAGTGGTCGTACTACGGTTTGCGGTACCGGAAACTGTATCAGGTCCGTATCGTATTGAACTTTGCAGCAGATGCAGTGGAACAGTCAGTGTATCAGGTCGGATATAGAGAAACAGCAATAAGTAGGTAGATAAAATGAGATATGATGAAAATATTTTAATTGCGGAAGAAAAAGAAACATGCGTTTTTTTTGAGAAGCTAGAGAATGATGATAGTGCAGTGTATGGAATTTTGATGAATCCATGGATAGGATCATTTTTCGATTATGGAGATAGCATTTATTTTGACGCAGAAAAGGATAAGGATTTCTGTTTGTTTCTGGAAAAATTGATAAAAGAAAGTGTTTTTCTGGATGAAATGGAGATTACCAAACCTCTCGTAATTTTGCAGGAAGAAGGGAAATCTCCGTTTAGTACAATCCATGGGGAAGTTTTATTTACAATAATAAAAGCAAAATGCCCTGATGTACGATGTTGCATGATTATGTACCCAAAAGAGAGAAAATTAATTGCGAAATTGAGAGCTGAAAAATGGTTCAAGGAGGGCTGAAACTATGCAGAAAAAATTACTGTCTGTAAACAATTTTAAGGATATGGTCTATATTACGGAGCCTTCTTCAAATGGCAGGGGAGATTATAGCTATAGCCAGCAATTTTGGTCTGAAAGGAGTAATTCTTATTTAGGAAAATGCAGATTCCAGGGAAGAGAGCAAGGCTTTTGGGCTGAAGAAGAAGGTTGCAACTTGAATTGCCCGCAAATTTCGCCTAATGGACAAATGGCTGCTTGTATTGCACAGATGCCAGATGGTAGCAAGGCGCTATGGATTTATGATTTACTGCAGCAAAAAAGAACAAATATTATCAATATCAATGATGTGGAAGAATTTGTTTGGTCTGCGGATAGTAGTTCTATATGCATGATTATCGTAGAAAAAGAGCCAGATAAAGATGGAATTCGTATGGTTGATTCTGTCGGATATAGATCGAATGAAGATAAAGGAATACGCCCGGAAAAAAGATATATTCTTATGATTGCTGATATTCAAAACGGAAAGTTAAAAAGCCTTCTATGTGAGAGAAAACCTTTAAAAAAGGTGATTTGGATGAAAACGGAGGATGCTGTAATTGTTTTTTCTGGTGAAACGCAAAGCTATTTGAAAGTAAATGTGCAAAGTAAGATTCGAACGGTTCTTTGCAGTGGATTAATTATGGCGTCCAAGTGGAGCCATGCTGTTCTGACGCAGAATGAAAAATATCTTTTTGTGCCTACTTCCAACTTTGATAATGGCAGTGGGCAATGCAGCAGACTGACCTGTGTAGAAACAGATGGAACAGGCATTGTTTCGGTTAAACACAGCGGACAGATACCAGAGGAATGGGTTCCTGCATATAGTGACGGAGATATTCTGGAAACAAAGAACGATTATATGGGTACAAGTTTAGAAAGCGAAGCGTTTTTCGCGGTCGGAGAGCGAGGCGGCGTAAGCGGCATTTATTGTGGAACTTATTATAATGGGGAAATTCTTTGGAAAAGGATATGCGAAGGCGGTGTTTTTACAGCGTTGACAGTGGTAGATAAGGATACATTGCTTACAGTTTGGAGTGATGCAGATATGCCGCCGGAACTTTATAAGGTTGGTATTTCCTGTGGAGAAATGAAAAAAGTCACTGACGCAAACGCTTGGACTGAGAAATATGCATTAGCATCCCAAACGCGCATTTGTGTTGAGGTTGGTACAGCAACGAAATTATATGGATATTATATGCTGCCACCGATGTGTCTAAGGAATCAGGTGCATGATAAGCTGCCAGTAGTGCTGACAGTACATGGAGGACCGGCATCAAGCTATTGCGGTGGATTTTTTATGGAACGCCAGCTTTTAGCAGCACAAGGGTATTGCGTAGTTTATGGAGATCCAAGAGGAAGTACAGGATATGGTGAGGATTTTGCGCGGGCAGATTATGCTTTTGATGGAACTGCAGCGAGTGATTTGATGGTACTGTTAGATTATGTCCTTGAAAAAATTGATATGCTAGATAAGAGCAGGCAGGCTGTAATTGGCGGAAGCTATGGAGGCTATATGACAGTTTGGCTGGCGGCTCATGAGAAACGATTTAAAACAGCCTGTGCGCTGCGCGGTTTATTTAGCTATCTTGATTTGACGTTACTTTCTGAAGGGGCAGGGCAGGTACCATTTGGAGCGGATACAAGTAGCGTGCTGGGAGAGTTTATTAGAGACTCTGTTTTTCTGGAGGGGAGAAAAATAACAATTCCTCTGCTTATTTGTCATGGGGAGAAGGATATGGTTTGCCCAGTAGAGGGTGCCTATAGGCTTTATGCAGCAGTACGGGACAATCAACCGCAAGTTCCGGTTGAGCTTAATATTTTCAAGGACTGCAAGCATGCGATTGATCCACAAAGCGCAGAAAATAGTATAAAGTTTTATGATGCAGTATTATCATGGTTAATAAAATACCTATGATTAATAAATGAGAGAGAAGCAGGGAAGGGAAGTGATATAAAGAGGGAGAAAGATGAAACCGATATTCGCTTTAAGAAAAAAGAAGTAAGGAGAAACTAAAATGGGAAAGAACACGACAACTTTACTAAATCAGAAGAAATTGCCGAAAAAACTGGTTTTACTGTATGGTGCATCAAGTTTTGGTGTGTCAAGTTTAACAATCATGAATGCGGCATTTTTGGTATTTTTTTACACACAGGTATTAGGTATAAAAATTGAAATTGCCAGCACAATCATATTGATTGCTAAAATATGGGACATCATCAATGACCCTATGATGGGTGGCATAATTGATATGACCAGGTCTAAAGAAGGAAAATGCCGCGTATGGCTAAAATATTTTACAACACCTGCAGGCATTCTATTTGCGTTAACTTTTATGTGCCCGAATCTATCAGGAACCGGTCGGATTGTATGGGCGGTTGTTACATACATTTTGCAGGGAATGCTGAGTACTGCATTATTTATTCCTTCTAAAACATTATGTGGTCGAATCACGACAGATAAAACGCAAAGAGCCTTATTACAGCAGTCAGGCAGCGTGTATACCGTATTGGCAAATTTGTTTGTTGGATCTGCAACAATGCCACTGGTTGGTATGATTGGCAAAGGGGATATGCAAAAGGGATTTATGTTTGTAGGGATCCTTTATGGAATTCTATTTATGATTTCATATTTCATTACCTTTTGGGTAACGAAGGGATATGAGCCAGTAGAAGAAGTGGAAGTATTAAGTGGAGAGAGACTAGGTGAAAGAATTCCGCTTTCGGTTAGTTTGAAGGCACTATTTTCAAACAAAATGTTCCTTATTCTTGTAGTAGGAATTTTTATGCTGTACTTTGCGAACTCACTTCCGAGTGCGACCAATGCGTATTATATACAATATAATTTGAATAACAATATGCTTGTATATTCTATCATATCGTTTTCTGGAATAGGAGGCGCTATGTTCGTTGCGATTACCCTGAGTTTTTTTGTAAAGCGATTGGGAAATAACGGAACTGCTATTTTGGGATGTGTTGCTGCTATTTTAGGATTGCTCATCAGATTTATTGCACACGACTGCAATATGACCATTCTTGCAATCGGAAATGTCGGATTAGGATTTGGTGAGGCATTGGCAGCTGGAACCATGGTTTTGAATATGTTTGATGCTGGAACATATGGTCAGTGGAAAGCTCCAAACAGCGCATGTAATGAAGCAATTTTGCTTTCTGGTCATTCTATGGCATATAAAATTGGAATGGCGCTTGGCGGTCCGTTGGGAGGATACATGCTTTTAATGGTGCCATTTGTAGAAGGAGCGGCAGTGCAGGAGGAAAGTGTTATAAATTTATTCTTCTATATGGAAACCATCATACCATGCCTGATGTTTATTATTCCGTTAGCAATCTTCTTATATTTGAGAAGATTTGAGAAACAAATTCCACTGATGAGGAAAGAAATCGCAGAACGCGAACAGAAGGAAAACGCATAAGGAGAATCAAGATATGTTTGCAGAAAAGAAATTTGTGACGGAACATACCTGTGAAGTAAAAGGACAGAAAATTTCGTATCGCGCAACAGTAGAAAATTTTTTCCTCTATGATAGAGAGGGAGAAAAAGAGGCGAGCATGTACACGTTTGCTTACGAGAGATGTGATATCGAGAGAAAGCCGCAGCGTCCCGTGCTGTTTGCCTATAATGGAGGACCCGGCGGCGCCAGCGCCATGATCAATTTTGCCGCGCTTGCGCCAGAGCGGGTTAAAGTCGGAGAGGCAACCTCGCTTTCTATGACGCCGCCTTATGAGGTAGAAGAAAATACGGAATGTATTTTGGATATCTGTGATATTGTTACAATCGATCCCATCGAAACCGGCTATTCCAGACTGCTGAAAGCAGAGGCAGGCGCGAAATACTTTAATACGGAAAGCGACTGCCGCTCTTTTGTAAAAATCATTGCAAAGTGGCTTGATGCACATGAGCGTTGGAACAGCCCGGTATATCTGATGGGAGAAAGCTATGGAACGATTCGAAGCGCTATGCTGGCAGGCATGCTCAGCGTGGATTTAAAAGCAGGATGCAATTATGTCAATCTCAGTGGGATTATCATGCTGGGCAGCGCCTTTGATCATGGTCAAAAGGCTTATCCAATCGACACGCCGATTCTGAATTTTACGGCTGTAGCAGCGACTTACTGGTATCATCATCAAAGCATGCTGCCGGCACGGGATGTTTTTTTGAAAGAAGCGGATCGTTTCGCTTATGAGGAATATCTGCCGGCATTAGCATTAGGACGGCGCCTTCGTGAGGAAAAAAGAACGCATATCAAGGAGCGGCTGACTTATTTCACCGGACTTGATGAGGAAACCCTGGAAGATTTGAATCTTCGCGTGGATACTTACACTTATCCTGCCTATGGTTTGCGGAAAGAAGGGAAGGTACTGGGTCGTTATGATGGTAGATTTACCATGGAAGCGCCGAAGGGCAGCTGGGATGATTTGGAGGAAGAAGATATGGCAAGCAGCGGACTGATGAGCGCTGTGCAGCAGTGCTTTAACAGCATCTGGAAGAAAAAACTGCATATCGATCTGGAAGATGCGTACAGACCGCTGTGCTTCGATATTTGCGCTGATTGGGATTTTTCTACAAGTACAGCGCCGATTAAGAGTTTGGCACAGGCAATGAAACGGATTCCAAATATGAAACTGATGTTGGGCTGTGGTTACTACGACTTGCTGGCTACGATGGGTTTTTCTCAATATACGCTGGATCAGTTCAACCTGCCGGTAGAAAGAGTGCGGATGGAATATTTTGAAACCGGACACATGCCGTATCTGGGCAGTAAAGAGTGTGACGCCTTTGGAAGGGCGGTCAGAGCATTTATCGAATGGAAATAGGAGAACGAAATGAGAAAATTTCAACCTTATATGACAGAGTCATTTGAACGGCTTAATGGGACGGCATTCCTTGAAATGTTACTGCGCCATGGGAAGATTCGTGCAGAAGCGGTGAGCGAGGATCACGTGTTTTATGATGAGAGCGGTGCGCCGGAGGCGGTCATTTCGACGATTTCTTATCTCAGGATAGACGATGAAAATCCGCAGCGTCCGGTCATGTTTATCTGGAACGGCGGTCCGGGAAGCGCTACTTCTATGCTGCAGCTGGAATGCTTTGGACCTTACTGCATCAGCAAAGATGCGGAGGAAAAGCTTGCCTATGGTCTTGCAATTGAGCCGGACACCATTTTGGATGTATGCGACCTTGTCTATGTAGACCCGGTGGGTGTGGGGTATTCCAGATTGCTCCAGGAAAGAGCGGCGCCTGATTATTTTTCCGTTGATGGCGATGCGAGAAGCACTGCTTTTGCGATTGCATCTTGGCTGAAGAATCACAATCGCTGGAACAGTCCACTTTATCTATGCGGAGAAAGTTATGGCACAATTAGGGCTTGCCGCGTGCTTTCTGAGCTGGGCAGGGATGTAATGTATGGGAACCGGATGATGCTGGGACTGCCTGTTGCAGGCGTGATTTTAATTGGCTCAGCCCTTTCTCTGGATGCGGGAAACGGACGCATTTTTGAACCCGCGTTGGAACTTTTGACTGCAGCGCTTCCGTCTATGGCAGCGACGCATTGGTATCACAATCGAAAGGGGCAGTGTGACCGAGAAGTCTTTTTGAAGAACGTGTGGGAGTTTGAGAAAAGAAAGCTAATTCCGGCGCTGTTTGAGGGGGATGATTGCCCGGCTGAAACGGTGCAGTCGCTTGCGAGAGAACTTGCAAACTATACGGGCATGGAGGCATCTTATTTTGAAAAAACAAGACTGCACCTACGGGATGTAGAAGACTTCATGACCCAAGTCGTTTCCCATAAGGAAAAACGGGTCGATTTATTTGACGGTCGCATGACATCACCTCTTGCCGGTACGTATAACGCAGCAGGAGATGACAATATGCCACTTTCTGTGATGAACGGACTGCTTGCAGCGCAGCTGGGGATAGAGACGGATAGAATTTACTACACCGGAAATCTGAATATAAATGCTGCCTGGGATTATACTGTAGAAGATGGGAAGTCTCATATGGACTGCCTCAAAAATGCCGCAGCGAGAATGCCGGAGATGAAAATTTTGGTTGCCAGCGGACTTTATGACTTGTGCACTCTGGTGGGAAATACCAGATATCAGTTTTCGCACAGCGGCATTGATCCGAGGCAGATGATACTAAAAGAGTATCCGGGCGGTCATGGCGTCTATTCCAGCAAAGAGGGCAAAACGACCTTTTTAAAAGACGTGAGAGCGTTGATCTGTAAACAGAAGGAAATTTTTTCTGAAAAAGATGCGCTGCCCCTTGACGAATCGAGAAAAAACCTGTAAAATAGTTATTGAACATATCAGTGAAAATGGAAATGATAATGGGAGTAATGATATGGCAGAAAAACTATCGGAGAAGGTTTATCACAGTATCAAGGCAGATATCGACAGCGGTGTCATCGACGGCAGATCCTTTCTAAGTGAGGCACAGCTGGCGAAGCAGTTTGGCGTTAGTAAAGCGCCGGTTAGAGATGCGCTGCATCTTCTTTGCAGCCAAGGATATCTCATTAGCTATCCAAGAAAAGGGTATATGCTGAATTTATATTCTTCTGATGAAATCAATCAGATACAGGTGATTCGCCGTCAGGTAGAGAAGCTGTGTGTGAAGCTTGCCATAGAAAATGCTTCTGATGAAGAAATCCTTTCTTTAAAAGAGTTTACAGAGCAACAAATGGGCAGCAGTGATCCAAGCAAAACTAATAACACTATGTTCCATCTGCGGCTTGCAGAGATTACGGGAAATCAGTATTTGCCGGGTATTTTGCAGGATATGCTTTATAAGGCTTCTATGGCAGCAATAAAGAGCAGTTCGGACTTAGAAAAACATCAGCATATTGTAAATGCGCTTTTAGAACGGGACTTAGAAAAAGCAGAACTGTATCTGGAAGAGGATATCATGATGCTGTAATAACTTTAAAATCATAATTTATGCCTTGTAGCTTTTGCAGAAAATCTGCAGGGCATCTTCTAAAAGGTTATTGAACATATTAGAGAACCTTTTAATAGATATGTGAGTGCAAGGAGGACGATAAATAGAGATGTACGAAACTGATAATATGGATAAATTTGCAGAATTTCGCACCCACGTGCCGGTGCTTTCCCATACAGCATATCTGGATACCAGCTCCACAGGTCTTGTTCCGGACTTTGTACATGATGGAGTAGCAAGGTATCAGGAGGATCGCTATCTAAAGGGCGGCGATTCTGTTTGGAGGCTGCCCGGCGGCGAAGAGACTGGAACCATCGGCATGATGGACTGGGCAAAGACACAGATTGCACAGATGATTGGAGCAAAGAAGGAAAACATTGTCTTTGGCAATAATTCTTCTCATATTTATACTTTGTTTACCTCCGGCATGTATTTTGAACCGGGAGACAACGTAGTACTGGTGGAAAACAGCTGGATAGCAAATCGCTTTGCGTGGCAGGTGAGGCAGGATGACGGCCTTGAGGTGAGATATGCCAAGGCAAAAAACGGCGCGATTCTGCCGGAGGATTTGTTTGACTTATGTGACGAAAGAACCAGAGCCATCTGTATCTCTTTGGTGGAAAGCTTTACTGGATTTCGCATGGATGCGGCAGCCATTGGCACCTACTGCAGAGAAAAGGGCATTTGGTTTGCAGTAGACGGCGTGCAGGCGCTGGGGGTCATGCCGGTGGATGTGAAGGCCATGAAAATTGACTTTCTCATCGGAAATGACTATAAATGGATGATGAACTACTGCGGCACAGGCTACGGTTATATCAGTCCGAAGCTTCTTAAAAGCTTGAAACAGTTTGGCGCCGGCTGGATGAGCGATGATGAGCGTTTTAATACCAGCAAGCAGGAACTTTCGCTTCGTGATGATGCAGGGCGCTTTGAACTAGGGTTTCCAACGGTTTCCGGCATTTATGGGCTGGGACTTTCTTCGGCAAAGTATTTGGAACTTTCCGCAGACGATATTGCAGAGTATGTGCTGGGGCTTGGAGATTATTTGAAGGAGCGCATAGATACTGCAAAGGGTGTGCGCCTTGCTTACGATTTCTCAAGAGAAAACAGATCGGGTATTCATGTGCTTTGCATTGATGAGGAAAACGGTGTGACAGGTGAAAAGCTTTTGGCTGCCGGTATCGGCGCCGGTGTAAAGCCCGGCAGCACCCAGGGCACGCAGGAAATGCGCGTTGCACTGCACTATTATAACAACAAAGAAGATATCAATCGTCTGATAGACGTGATAGGTAAATAATATGAAAGGCAGGATTAATATGATGGATGTAGAAAAGAAATTAGCGGAGCTGGGAATTGATTTGTCAGCAGGTCCGGAGCCGATGGCAAACTATGTCAGCGTGCAGAAGGCTGGAAGCCTTTGGTTTTTCTCCGGCGCAGGTCCCTTTGAAAATGGAAAGCCGGTTGTATTCGGCAGACTGGGTGAGAATCTGACAACGAAGGAAGGCTATGATGCAGCTAGACTTGCTGGTATCAATCTCCTCGCCGTATTGAAAAGAGAACTTGGCGGCGACTGGGATAAGCTGGAACAGATTGTTAAAGTGCAGGGTTTTGTAAACAGCACTACGGACTATTTTGAACAGCCGCTGGTAATCAATGGTGTATCCGATTTGTTCGGTGAAGTGCTGGGTGAGCGGGGCAGACATGCCAGAACCGCGGTAGGCACCAACGTGCTGCCGTTCCGTATTCCGTTGGAAGTGGAAATGATTGTAAAAGTAAAAGAATAACCTATAATCATATAGACAGGCGGCTGAGTAATCTTGGCTGCTTGTTTTTCTGGAAAGGGGGGCGAAATTTTGAACGATGAGAAGAAGGGGCTGTCTCTCATGACAGAAGGAGTTATCTGGAAGAAACTCATCGGCTTTGCAGTTCCGGTATTTTGCTGTTCGGTATTTCAGCAGCTTTATTCTACCGTTGATGCGGTTATAGTGGGGCGTTTTGTAGGAACAGAGGGTCTTGCTGCTATCGGCGTGACAGGGCAGATTATCATGCTTGCAGTCAGTATTGGTCTGGGACTGATGATGGGCATCAGCACGGCAGTCAGCGAGTATTGCGGCGAGGGACGTTGGGATAAGGTAAGACAGGTCGTTGTGATTTCTATCTTTGTGGTAATTGCAACATGGATTCTGAAGCTGATTACAGGGCTTTTTCTGGCTGAGCCTATTTTGCGGGCTGTGAATACACCACCGGAGGTGCTTGCCAGTGCGGTGCTTTATCTGAAGATTGTCTTCGTAGGAGGGCTTTTTACTTATGCGTACAGCATGTGCATTTTTATTATGCGAGCCTGTGGAGACGGCAGCAGACCTCTGTTTTTTCTGGCATTTTCCTGTATCTGTAATATTGTCTTTGACTTGCTCTTTGTCAAGGGGATATCTATGGGTGTTGCAGGTGCTGCGGTTGGCACAGTCATTGCGGAGAGTCTGGCGGTGCTGATGTGTCTTGTCTATATGAAGAAAAAGATGCCGATGCTTTGGGTCAGCCGGGAGGATTTTCGCAATACGAAAAAATCAAGGGTGGCTTACGTGCTGAAGTTGTCTGTACCGACCAGTCTGCAGGTGAGTATTGTCAGCCTGGTGGCGATTTTTGTGCAGGCGGTTATCAACGAGTATGGTGCAGTGGTGGTAGCAGGCTATGCCGCGGCACAAAAGATTGAGCAGATTGTCATCATGTTTGTCAATGCACTTTCCGGTGCTCTGAATACGTTCACGGCGCAGAACCGGGGTGCGGCACGCTTTGATCGGATTAAAGAAGGAAGACATATAACGGTGCTCATCAGTGTAGGCTTTATGGCAGTGATGACGGTATTTGTTTTCTTTGCCGGAAAACCGCTGCTGGGCATTTTTGTAGATGATGCAAACAGTGCTGCCGTGGTGGAGGAAGGATACCTGTATCTTAAAATTACTTGTGGTTTTTACATCATTTTGGGTCTGTGGCAGGCATATATGGCAGTGCTGCGGGGTATGGCGGATGTACTGATGCCGCTGGTGATCGGCGGGATTCAGATTTTAGCGAATCTGTCTGCAATCTGGGTTCTTGAACCGCTTTTCGGCAAAGGTGGAATCTGGCTTGCTGTGGGCGTCAGCTGGAGTTTATGCTTTTTGGCGGCGCTTGTGAGGATGCGGAAATATCGTTTAGAGAAAGGGTGAAGGTTTCTGTGCGGCTGCGGTTGTGTTTTTGCGGCTTCGATTGTGCAAAAGTGAGAAAACAGGGGCGGTTTGCACAACCAGCTGCGGATTGGAGCGCTAAAAGTTGTGCGAATTCTTTCTTTTTAGGGTGATATGCACAACCAGATAGGCGATGCGTATGCAGTAGTTGTGTAAAGTAGGTTAAATTGCAGAGTAATTGCACAACCAGAGAAATACAAATGTGATTAAAGTTGTGCAAATAGGCACGAAAAAGTGCATCTTGCAAAACATCTACTGCTAAAGTTGTGCAGATTTGCAAATCGGTAAGATGATTTGCACAACACATGCTTTAGGAATGAGAGCAAAGTTGTACATTGGATGTAGGAGGAAATACAAGCTGTAATTTAGGTGGCGGATTCCCGTGTGTTTTCTCCCCGCCCTTGTGCTTCTTTGAAAAAAGGAGTAAAATAATGGTGAAATCCTAGGGAACATGTTTAAATGGGAAAGGCACGCATATGACTTTACAAAAATTGAAATACTTGATTACGATTGCGGAAAAAGGTTCTATTACGGAGGCCGCAAAGGCTTTGTATATTTCGCAGCCCAGTCTTTCTCAAATGGTAAAAGAAATCGAAAAGGAATTGAATTTTACCATTTTTACTCGCTGCCGCACAGGTGCTACGTTGACAACGGAGGGTATGGAGTTTTTAGGTTACGCAAGGCAGGTTGTGCAGCAGATGGAGCTTCTAGAGGGAAGATATTTTGGCAGCGAGGCAGGAAAACAGCGCTTTTGTGTATCTTCACAGCATTACACCTTCGGAGCGAATGCTTTTGTTGAGTTGGTGAAACAGTTTGGACAGCAGCGGTATGAGTTTATTTTAAATGAAACACAGACGTACCAGGTAATTGCTGATGTTCGAAATCGGTTCAGTGACCTTGGGATTCTCTATCTAAGTGACAGCAACAGACAGGTGATGCATAAAACCCTGGAGGAAAACAATCTGAAGTTTTACGAATTATTTACCGCAAAACCTCACGTGTTTTTATGGAGAAAGCATCCTTTGGCAAAGAGAGAAAAACTTAGCTTGGAAGATTTGAAACCATATCCGAGACTCAGCTTTGTACAGGGTGTATATGAGTCTTCCAATTATGCGGAGGAGCTGTTCAGTAGCGAGGATGTGGAAAAGAGTATCAAGATTAGTGATCGGGCTGCAATTGTCAATTTCATGATAGGTTTAAACGGATATACCATTTCAAGTGGAATTTTTCCAAAGGATTTGCACGGAGATGAGATTCATTCGATTCCACTGGACGCAGAGGAAGCAATTCATATTGGCTATATTTTAAATAAGGACAGGGAGCTATCTGAACTCGGAAAAATCTATGTTGAAGCAATCAGACAGTATCAGTCTGAATAAACATAGGGACAGTTTATGGATTAGCATAATAATTAGATATTACCTATTGATAACTGTTTCGTGGTATGATGATACCACGAAAGGAGGCGTAATTATGCCAGGTTATGTAATAGGTAATTTTTTTATTTATGCAATGATTAACGCATTTACACCGGGACCGGGGAATGTGCTAGCGCTTAATACGGTGACAAACTATGGATGGAAAAGGGGAAAGCCTTTATTCTTCGGGATTTTTACAGGGTATTTTGTCGTTGAGATTTTGTGTGCAATTTTCGTGTTCGGTGTTAGCACAGTGCTGCCTTCTATGCTTGGGGTAATGAAATATATAGGTGCAGCTTATATTCTGTGGCTTGCAATCCATATGGCAATCAGTAAGCCTACAGAAAGCAGTGATGGTAAATCGGCATCCTTTATGAAAGGCTTTTTACTCCAGTTTGTAAATGTGAAAATTTATTTGTTTGGTATTACAGCGTTGACAGGCTATGTTACAAATTATAGTACTGAATTTGGAACTTTGATTCTTTTTGAGCTTATTATTGCAACGATAGGAACTATTGCAACATCAACTTGGGTTGGAGTAGGGCTGTTAATTCAGAGAGTTTATCAGCAGCATTACAGAGTGATTAATATCGTGCTGGCAGCGACTCTGATGGAATGTGTGTATAGTATGCTGAAGTAACCGAAAAATGTTTTGCGTTGAAAGCGAACGGGAAAATCTTACTTGTGATTTTCCCGTTTTTCACGTATACTATAGGTACGAAGGAAAAGAGGTGAGTCGAAGATGGATAAGAAGAGACTTCCCATTGGATTTGAGGATTTTAAGAAATTTAAAGAAGAAGACCTGTACTTAGTAGACAAAACCTTGCTGATAAAGGAATTACTTGATACAGGGGCACAGACGACGCTGCTCACAAGACCCCGCCGTTTTGGCAAAACCCTGAATCTTTCCATGCTTCGCCGTTTCTTTGAAGACGAGAGAACGCCGGAAGGTGAGAAGATAGACAATCGCCATCTCTTCGAAGGGCTTGCTATCATGGACACCGGAGAAAAGTATCTTGCCCATATGGGGCAGTACCCTGTGATTTCTTTATCGCTAAAATCAGCCAAACAAAGTGACTTTGCAATGGCGTACACTATGTTAAAACGAGAAATTGTTGCAGAGTTTTCCAGACATCAGTACGTACTTGCCGGTAAAATGAACGGAAACGCACAGGAAAAATACGAGGCGATTCTAAAAGAAAGAGAAGATGCTTCCCTATATGTAGACGCAATCCGATTTCTATCCGAGTGCCTGTACAAATATCATGGGAAGGAAGCAATTATTCTCATTGACGAATACGACGTACCTTTAGAGTGTGCATATTTCGGTGGATTTTACGATGAAATGATTGGCTTCATCCGCTCCCTCTTTGAGTCCGCCCTGAAAACCAATCCCTATCTGAAGTTTGGTGTAGTGACAGGATGCCTTAGAATCAGCAGGGAGAGTATCTTTACGGGACTGAATAATTTAGAAATTCATTCGATTATCAGCGAGAATTACAGCAGCTGTTTTGGCTTTACGGGTGAAGAAGTGCAGGAATTGCTGTCCTATTATGACCTTTCTGGCAGGTTTTGTGAGGCAAAGGACTGGTATGACGGCTATCTTTTCGGAAATACAGAAATTTACAATCCGTGGAGCATTTTAAACTATACAAAAAGCGTGCTGTCGGGGAATCAAATTTCAACAAAACCCTATTGGTCCAACACTTCCAGCAACGGAATTGTAAAGGAACTTGTAGAAGAAGCAGACGATATGACCCGCCAGGAGCTGGAGATTTTGATGGACGGCGGCACCATAGAAAAGCCGGTTCATGAAGAAATAACCTATGGAGATATTCACACATCGAAAGATAATCTGTGGAACTTTTTGTTCTTCACAGGATATCTAAAGATGAAAAGCCAGCGAATAGAGAAACGGAATATCTATATTGAAATGGCGATTCCCAACGAGGAGATTGCATCCATTTATGAACAAAGCATCAAAGAATGGTTTGACCAGAAGATAGCAAATGTGGATAGAAGCAGTCTCATTAAGGCTTTCGAAGAAGGGGACTGCGAAGCGGCTGAGAATTTCATCAGCCAGCAGCTGATGGACACTATCAGCTACTTCGATTATGCGGAGAGCTACTACCATGGATTTTTGACAGGGCTTTTGAAGAATGCAGGTCGGTATATGGTGCAGTCCAATCGTGAGAGTGGAACGGGCAGACCGGACATTATACTGAAAACCCAGGCTATCCGCAGAGGACAGGTCATTATCTTAGAATTGAAAGCAGCAGGAAGCGTTGCGGAGATGGCGGCAAAATGTGAGGAAGGCCTTGCGCAGATTGAAGCACAGCAGTACGCAAAGCCGTTTCTGGCGGAAGGTTATCCCCGTGTGAGCAAATATGCCATTGCATTTTACAAGAAAGAGTGCATGGTGAAGAAAGCAGAATAAAAAAATCGGCTCAATGTCAAATGTTGGAGTGGAGCACAAACAAAAATTTTTAAAACAACCGAGGAGACAGAGCTAAATCTGTCTCTTTTTGTTTAGTATTGAGTTGTGGAAAGAATAAATGTTGAGGCGGTCGCCCCAACATTTATTATAGAACCGTTTTGAACTTCAAAGGTATTTGCGAAACCAAGATACCATTTCATTATAATAGCTTTGCAGCATGGCAGGATCCTCTGGCTGAGAATGTCCAGTATTCGGATATAAAACCAGCTTAGTCGGTAGATTAGGATGTGTGTCACGGATAGCCGTATATAGCTGCTTTGCAGCTTCCACAGGTGTTCTGCAGTCATCGGAACCGTGGAGTATCAGAAATGGACGGTCGATGTTTTCTGCGTAAGATACCACAGATTTTTTTAGATTTTCCATCATAAACTGTGGGAAAGAATCGAAGCCTGCGCTGCTTCCGGTTTCATCAGAGCTGGCATACATAATCTGATCGTTAGCAAGACTTCGCTGGGAAATATATGCTTTGAAGCGTTTAGAATGAGCAGCGATGTAGTTGGTCATATAGCCACCATAGCTACCGCCAGTAACGCCTAGGCGGTTTTCGTCAATCCAAGGAAATCTGCGAATAGATTCATCTACAAATTGCAGGCAGTCATAATAAGGCTCTGTACGTCTGCCATCTCCCATATTCTGGTGCTTCCAGCCGTAGCCGCTGCTACCTCTTGGATTACAGCAAATGACGCCAAAACCTTCTGCAGCAAAGGCCTGGTGTTCTAAAGTCAGAGCATAGGTGTAAAATGGGTGAGGACCACCGTGGATATAGAGGATTACCGGATACTTTTTTCCTTCTTCCATATTGTGAGGCGGCAGAACCCAGCCGTGAACAGTACTGCAGCCATCTAAAGTAGGAACAGAAAAGTCCGTTGGCTGGCTGAGAGAAACATCCTGTAAAAACTCCTCTGCTGACTGAACGACCTTTTTAATGATACATCCTTCATCGATATCCACAAGGGCATAGGCTTCCGCTAACGTATCCTCACATACGCTGACCAGCACCTTTCCATCTTGAATTTTGCTGATACCATGATAAGTGTGTTTTCCTCTGTTAATGGGCTGTGCATGACCGCCAGTGCTTTCGTCTAAAGGTAAGCGAAACAGCCCGCCTTGTCCTTGCCAGCCGCTGTGAAAGAGAACAAAAGTGCCGTCACTGCTTATTTGTAGTTTATCAAGTCCCATTCCGGAGCCTGCGTTATATGGAAATTGGACGCACTGGTAACAGTTTTCATCGGGGAAAAAGATCTGCTGACTGCTTGAACCGTCTGCTGCAATTTTGTACAGATAAGTCTCCGGAAATGTACCGGTGCTGATAGTTTTTGCATACTTCGCATCCATGACGCCTGCGATGATAAACTGTCCGTCAGGGGTGCAGACTGGGCGTAGTGGATTTGGATAGGAGACCATCCAAAGATTCCTGGTAAGCTGCAGGACTTCCCCGGTTAAGGTATCAATTTTCAAAAGGTCGTAGCCAAGATATTCTTCACTGTTTCTGAAACGGTTGCTAATACAGATGATTTGCTTGCTGTCGGGGAGCCAGTTATGATGGAGATAATCATAGCTGCCAGTGGTAATCTGCACAGGCTGCGTGCTGCCGTCAGATGGCACGATGAAAAGATGAGTGGCATTATCCGGTGTGCGAAAACCTAGACCGTCAAATTTATATCCGAGATTTTCAATCACAATAGGTGCATTACGATCAGGCACATCGCTAGAACTTTTGCTAATGCTTGATGCAAAAAGGATTTTGCTTCCATCGGGGGACCATATAGGATCGGAGATCGGTGTATTTGAACGCACGATGGTAGTTAGCACAGCACTCTGCAGGTCATAAATTACAACACAGAATTGACCGCTCTGATACGACAGAAACAAAAGTTTGGTGCCGTCAGGGGAAAATACAGGGCGGCGTTCACCTGTACCACCGCCGGAAATAAGGCGCAGTTCTCCGTTAGAAAAGTCTTTCAGAATAATACCGTTTTCTGTAGAACTATAGGCAATTAAGTTCTTGGCGGCAAGATAATCTCCGCCAGTAAGTCTTTCAATAGTTTCGCAATCTTCAAATTTGGGAAGTCTTTTATGCTTTATCATGAGTTTCTCCTTTCAGATATTTTGTGAACCAGCTAATGAGTTCTTCACAGTATTTTTCTTTGCAGTTAGGATCTTCAGCAAGCTTATCATCGCCTGTCGGGAAAACAACCATGCGTATTTTTGACTGGGGCTGGCGTTCCTTGATAGAAGTAAAAAGCTGCTCTGCCTGTTCAAATCCGTAGGTTTCATCGCGAAATCCGTGAAGCAGCAGAAGTGGCGTATGGATGTCGTCACAATGATAGACCACACTATCTTTTGTCAGATCGCCTAGATAATCCATCATGGAAAAATTGCCTGAGAGTACTTTTTGGGAAAGGGCAATACCTTTACAGGTTCCATAGGCTGTTGCCGGATTGGTAAGTCCGCTAATAATGGTACCTGCAGCAAAATAGTTTTTTCTGGCAAGAAGGTGTCCAGCAATAAAGCCGCCGTAGCCGATACCGGAAACTGCAACAGGCAATGCAGAAAGGGTATCATCAGCGAGGAGATCTGTCAGCACATTTTCTACTGCTTCCAGATTTTCAGCCGTTTCTCCGTTCTTGTCCAAGATAACAGGAATTATGGCAATTCCTGCATCGGAAAGCTGCTGGAATAAAGGAGTTGCATCTTTAGTGTCTGCTTGTTGAAGCCATAGAACCGTTCCATAAACTTTGTCCTTCGGTAAAATAATAGTAGGTTTTCCGCAGAGCCTGATGGTTGCTTGTGCAAAAATATTACAACTCATAAGGAGAGTTGAGATTTCCGCAAATTCATCTGCACCATGCATATGATTGTCAACGCCACCAAAGGCACAGCCAAAAGCGACAGCATTTTCAATTCCGTGGGCGTAAGTACCGCCGCCAATAGCAAGACACTGACCTCTGCGACCGCTGCAGTTTTCGTAGCAGTCGAGTAGGGTGTTGATAAACGGCGTATTGTCAGGAACTGCATGGGGAGCAACGAAGTCTTCTTCATAAGAAAAACCTGCAGCAGAAATGGCTTCGCTTGCAGCTTGTAGCTTTTCCCGGCTGCCGCAAACCGGAACTCTGCTGTCAAAGCTTGCAGAAAGAGCATGACCGTTATAATCCAGTACAGTCAGGCTCAGAGTCAGCTCTCCGGATACTTCATCCGCTAGATTAAGATTTAAGCCTTGACCATGATGCGCGCCGTGAGGAAAGAGCGTGCACAGCTTCTTGATTTCCTTACAGTCTGTACATTCTGAAAGAAGCTGCAGCAAAGCAGTAATCGGATTCACAGAAGCCTCAGGAGATGCGGCATGACCGGAGACACCATGGACAGTAAGTTTACAACCTTTGTCTGTCGGGGTAAGACTGTAGGTAATCTGATTGGAGGAGGCGGTCTGCACCAGCTTCGCTTCATCAATATTTTGAAGGACAGCCCAGGCTGAATCCGGAATAATATTGGTCGTATGGCCGCCGTGGACTTCCAGTATTTGTTGATGAACAAAGTGTCCTGTGATTTTGCCGTTTAATCTGCCTTTTTCCACGTTAATAACAGGGTAGACTGCGTCAGGAGAAAAACTCATAGCGGCAGGTCTGGTTTTACTGAAGTAGTGTAGAAGATCGCTGCTTCCGGACTCTTCATCCGTTCCAAGCACCAGGCGGACGCCGTTTCGCAGTGGAATTTGCAGATCCTTAATTGCTCGCAGTGCATAAAGTGCAGCCAGCGCAGGACCTTTGTCATCGGCAGTGCCTCTGCCGTAAATTTTTCCATCAGATACCTTCATGGTGTAAGGTTCCGTTACTTCCCAGCCTTCACCAGGTGCAACCACATCTAAATGTGCCAGAATGTCCAGAATGCGTCTGCCCGACTCAATTTGGACGATGCCAACGTAGTTTTCCCAGTTTTCTGTGTACAGGTTGTATTTTTCTGCGATAGAAAGACTTTGGGACAGGGCTTCTGCAGTATGTCTGCCATAGGGGCAGCCGTCTGATGGTTCTGCCTTAACGCTGGGAATCGCGACCAAGGTAGCTAGATCTTCTAAAAATTCGTCTTTGTGCGCTTCAAAATAAGCGGCTAGTTCTTTTTCATACATTACTAATACCTCTTTTCTTAAAAAAAGCGTGTAAGCAGAGTGCACACACGCAGAAATCAGACTATGAAATTATTTTTTTGCATGATATGGGTAATTCACCAGAATGAACTTTACATTACGGCTGGTTTCGTTATACCACATATGCTTCTTTGTGGATGGAAAATGGGCAGTATCCTCAGGATGTAGATCGTATCTGACATTATCAATTTCCAGTGTAAGGATTCCTTCCAGAACGTAGATAAATTCTTCGCCTTCGTGAGTAACAGGAAGCACCTTTTCCTCAGATTCGCCCGGAAGAAGAGTGTACATACGCGCGAGCATTTTCTTGTCATATCCAAAGGCGGAAAGATCGGTCTGAATCTGATTCTTGGCACTAATCTGCGGTGTATGACGGCTGTAACTTCTCAGAACATAATCATCCTTCGGCTGACTGGTTGCTAGAGATTCCATAATAATTTCCCGAGAATCGATGCTCAGTGCTTCAGCCAGCTCCAGAAGTGCGTCTACTGAGATGGTACTAATCCCACGTTCAAATTGAGAAAGAAAGCTGACGGAGAGTCCGCTTTTTTCACTGAGTTCTTTTAAAGTTAAATTTTGCTCAGTTCTGATTTTCTTTACATATTCACCTATGTTTGTAGACATAATGCTGATTGTCCTTTCATTGCTGTGTTTTATTTCTGTCTTCAGTATAGATGAATTTTCTATTTTTGTCAACTTGAATTATTTTAATATGAAATATATTGCGGGTAAATTTTGCGTATTTGCAAAAAGTGTCGTAAAAATTATTTTATTATGAAAATATAACTTGACAATTTCACGAAAGAGGAATATTTTATAAGAAAGAAAATACTTTTAACGCAGAAAGGATTTTAAAATGTATCAGAAAGAAGCTAGAAAGAGAAGAGAGAAAATTGCTGAAAAGCTAATAGACGGTCAGCTGCTGCTTTCTTTTGGTGGCAATGATGAGCTTGGAGTCGTTGGAATACCGCAAAGAGAGAAGACGGATAAGAATTTCTATTATTTGACAGGAATGAGCATTGCTGAAGGACTTTTGATGCTGGTAAAAGCACATGGTATGCTGCAGGAGTACCTTTTTGTAAAAAGAAGAACTGCAAATGAAGAATTTTATTTGGGACGCAGTCTTGATCCTACATACTACAGAGAAAAGACGGGAATCCAGGCAGTCATGTATATGGAGGATTTTGAAGATGTATTAGAATCGCTGGCTACCTGGACGAAGTTAGAGAAGGTCTATTTTTGCTCCAGCTTCGATGGATTTACCAAATATACCAGATATGAAAATATCTTGGCTGACAGAATTACCAGAGCATATCCGGGTGTTCAAATCGGAAGTTTAAGCAAGGAACTTGACTTTATGCGCCTGCGCAAAAGTTCACTGGAGGCTGCACAGATTCAGAAAGCCATCGATATTACAGAAGAGGCGCTGGCTGTGGCAGCAAAACAGTTAAAACCAGGAATCAGAGGTTATCAGATGCAGAGTATTCTCGAGCACGAAATTAAGATGCGGGGCGGCAGCGGAGATATCGTACAGGCCTTAATTGGAAAGGAAACCACTATCATGCATAATTTCTATGCCAATGAAGCTACTGCAAAGGATGGCGATTTATTTCTTGCGGATATTGCTACCTTCTATAACGATTATTGCTGTGATATTTCCAGAACCTATCCGGTAAACGGAACTTTTACTGATGAACAGGCTCATTGGTACAATGTGGTGCTCAAAACGCAGGAAATGACCATTGCCAGTATGAAACCTGGAAAAACCAGACAGGAGTGCGGACAGGAAGCTAATGCCTACTTCACAGAAGAGTTGCGTAAAGGTGGATATCTGAAGGATGGAGAAAGCATTGGAACTCTGCTCAGTGAATTTAGAATCAACTATGTAACCCCTGGAATGGTAAATCATGGAATTGGACTTTCCTGCCATGAAGAACGCGAAGATGAGGAGGGTAGGCTTGTTCCTGGTATGATTGTTGCCGTAGAGCCGGGCGTGTATTTTGGAGATAAGGATTTAGGCATCCGTATTGAGGATGATGTGCTGATTACAGAAACTGGCTGCGAAGTACTGAGCAGCAATATTCCGAAAACCATTGATGAAATTGAAGCAATGATGAAAAATAACACAATAGAAGAGTTATGATTGAAACGAGGTATTACAAGGAATATGACTATCTAAATAACATTACATATTTAGATGTGGCATCCATGGGGCTTCCGCCGAAGAGAACCCTGGATTATTGCAGGTCTTTTGCGGATGAATTTGCAAAAAGCTTTGGAAGAGTTAGCCTTGACGGAGTTTATGCACGTCAGAGGCTAAAGGTGCAGGCAGAGGTTGCAAGGCTGCTTCATACAGATTCGGATAATATCATGTTTACAGTGAATACGACACAGGGAACATCGCTGCTTGCGAAGTCGCTGGATTTGCAGCCGGAAGATGAAGTGATTTCAACAGCTATTGAATATCCAACTATTCTACTGGGATGGGGTCAGAGACAGGCAGAAGGTATTAGACTTAAGCTTATCAAAACGCAAAACGGAACGTTCTCGGCAGAAGATATCCTAAGCGAGATGACAGAGCGAACGAGAGTTGTGCATCTTTCTCTGGTACATAATCACACCGGATTCATGCCGGATATCGAAAGAATTGGAACAATTTGCAGGGAGAGAGAGATTATTTTTGCCGTAGATGCCATTCAGGCACTGGGCAGAGTACCGGTCGATGTTGAAAGAATGAACATCGACTATCTAAGCACAGCTGCATTTAAGGGTATGCTGGGGCTTCTCGGTACGGGTTTTGTATATTGCTGCCCGAAGTTGCAGCCAATGCTGAAGCCGGAGGTATACTCAGACTACAACATTATGTATGACGAAGAAACCATGACGAACATGATGCAGATACCGGTGCTTCCCTATAGACAAGGCTTAGAAGGCATACAGGGAGGATCGCTCTCCTCTTATGGCATTACAGCTATGGGAAAGAGCATAGAGCTGCTTCTTGAAATCGGTATTGATAGGATTTACACTCACTGTCTGAAGCTGGAGAACTTATTTCGCAAAGAACTTTCTCCGTTAGAAGATAAAATGAAAATCTTGGGGAGCAAAGACTGCAAACACTGGTCCGGTGTCATCTGCCTGAAATTTGATAAGAACAGAACGAAGCAGTTAAAGAACGCCTTTGCTGATAAAAAAATCTATGCACACATCAGAGAAGGGTATTTACGTATTTCTTTTCATTATTACAACAGCCAGGAACAAGCGCTTCTAGCAGCACAGACTTTGGCAGATGTACTGAAATAGTATTGTTATCAATTATTTCTAATTATAAATTTTATCTAAGAAAGGAAAAAAAATGAACACACAAGACACAAACCGTAAATTGCCTATGCGGGTAAAACTGGGCTATGCGGCAGCTTCGACAGCGCCGACAATTCAGATGTTAATTCAAATGTATTTTCTGGTATTCTTCTATGTCAGTGTACTGGGCTTGTCCGGCGGTGTAGCAGGGACAATCATCCTGATTGCAAGAGTTTGGGATTTTATCAACGATCCATTGATGGGCACGCTGATAGAAAAGTCGAACAAGCCGGGTGGAACCTGTTTGTGGTGGATGAAGCGGGCGATGATTCCAATCGCAATTTTTATGGTACTATGTTATTCTGCACCAAATCTATCCTATACCATGAAAGTAGTTTGGGCGGCAGCAACTTTTATTTGCCTTGGCATGTCACAGACCGCTTATTCTATTCCGATGAGTGCGCTGCAGCCGAAGCTGACAACAGACAGAGCGGAAAGAGTAAAGTTGGGTACATATTCAGGCGTTTTCGGTAACATTTTAAATGCAGTCGTGCCGGCGGTTACAATGCCCCTTGTTGCAGTGCTGTCCACTTCAAATCCGGCAACTGCTTTTACCAAACTGGCGGCAATCTATGCATGTGTATATCTGTTAATGGGATTGATTGGAATTATTGGCTGTAAAGGTTATGAAGATAATGACTATGATACGGAAAAAGGAGAAAGTGCACCTGCACCGACTGTAAAGGAGATGTTCTCTGCGCTGGTACAGAACAAGATATCCGGCATTGTATTTCTGATTCAGGTCGTTAAGATGCTGTTCTCATCTTTACAAGGTTCCATGTTGTTATACTTCTGTACTTATCACCTAGGAGATGGAAACATTATGTCTGTCACAACTTCTGTCGGCGTGTTTTTCACCATCGGTGCGACGCTCCTTTTAGTTCCGCTTCATAAGAAGCTTGGTAATGCGGGCACGGGTGCTTTGGGTGCTGCAATTGATGTTGCGGCAATGCTGTTCATGGTGATTATTCATGTTTCAAATCCAAAGATATACATTTGTGGTGCACTTATCGCTGTTGCAGGCGCTTCACTGGCTACCAATATTCTGACGCAGTGTCTGATGGATTCTCTAGATTATGGAGAGTGGAAAACGGGAAGAAAAAATACAGCTGTAGTAATGAGTGCATATGGGATTGGAACAAAGATTGGTTTAGCATTTGGCGGGTCCATTGCAGCCTATGTCATCGGTCTGATTGGGTTCGACCCTAATGCAGCTACACAGCCGGCAAATATTGTCAATATTTTCTTCCATATGACGATTACCTCAGAAGCGGTCATCTATGGAATTGCGTTGCTGCTGTTCCTGTATCTGATGAGAGTTGAGAAAAGGCTGCCAATGATGCGTGCAGAAATTGCAGCAAGAAAAGAAAAGCAGGTTCAGTAAGAGTTAGAAAGGAATTCTGGAGAAATGGAAATTGAAAGAAAGATAGAACAGGCAGGCATTAAGCTTCCGGAGACTTCTAAATCTGATATGATATTTGTTCCTGTGAGACAGGTTGGAAATTGTCTGTTTACATCAGGGCAGATTCCTTTTGCGAACGGTAAACCAGTTGCAACAGGAAAGGTAGGAGATGAGGTATCGCTTGAGGAGGCACAAGAAGCTGCCAGATGCTGTACCGTTAATATGCTTGGTGCGATGAAAGCTTATCTGGGAGATTTAGACAAAGTGAAGCGTATTGTAAAAATACAGGTGTATGTGAGCAGCAAGACAGGGTTTTCTGAGCAGCATATCGTCGCAAATGCAGCTTCACAGCTTTTGTATGACATCTTTGGAGAGCTTGGAAAGCATGTAAGAACTGCAGTGGGCGTAAATCAGCTTCCGATGGATGTTCCTGTGGAAGTAGAAGCCATTGTAGAAATCTAAAAGGAGTATGAATATGGAGAATTTATCAAAGGTTCATGTAAAAATAAAGCCATTCTTGTCAGAAAATGTTGTCACATCTGTGGAAACAACTGTTGTTATGGAATCAGCCTCCTATAAAAAGGGCGACATTTTCGATGTGCATCCGGTATTTTATGCCGGGTGCGCGATGACAGGATATGGAACAGAGGATTTTCAGCTACAGGATGATACAGGAAGCTTTGGATTTACCTGTGAAGATGGTATGGGTGATTTTGGTCCGCAGCGTTCATATTACTTTGATAGAGATGTTTCAGGCAGACTCGTAATAACATATCGTGCGAAAACTTTGGAAAAGAATCCAAAGAAAGCTGATCCTGGGTTCTCACTGTTTCAGACATATGGTGGATATACTGCATCAGGGCTTGCATTTTTGGTGCTGCCGATGAATGGAAAGTTTGAATTTTCTATAGAACACGATTTATCATCATTTTCTTCAAAGGCCGAGGCTGTCTGCAGCTATGGAAAAGGAAGTTTTTCAAAATGCTGTGAGGCAAAGGAACTGAAAGAAACCTTTTATATGGCAGGCAACCTGAAAGAGTTTCATAGGGAAGGAAGTAAGCTGCATATCATATGGCTTGCAGATGAAATTCGGATGATTGATGATTTTTGCAAAAGTATGGCGGAACTTTTCGATCATACAGAAAAAATGTTCCATGATGAGGATATTCCTTATTATATTTTCCTGTATCCTACGCCTAGAACTGTTGCAACCGGAACAGGACTGACCAGATGCTGCTCCTTTGGATTCGGTGATCAGTTAATCAATCAAATCGAAGAAGCCGAACCGATTATTGCGCATGAGTTAGTACATAATTGGCTGATTGTCAGCGCTGATAGAGAAGAAGAAATTTCTCTTTTCGCAGAGGGTACAGCAGAATTTTACAGCTGCTATATTCTTTTCTTGCTGGGAAAAATTGACTCAGATGGATATGTCGATATGATTAATGAAAAACTTCGTGCATATTATGTAAATCCATATAGCAAAGGGGATTTTGCCAGTGCATTCAGAAAATCATGGACCCATAGTTATGCACAGAGAGTGACATATGGCAGAGGTGTACTGGCATTGATTGAGCTAGATGCTTTGTTAAATCGTTGCACAGAAGGAAAAGTGAGAATGTATAATTTGATGGTTGAACTCCTGGACGGGGCAAAGGAAGGTATTCCGATGACTTGGAACAGATTTGTTGAGCTTGCGGATTTATACACTGCTGGAAAGGCTTCTTTGCGGCTTACGGAACTTATGGAGGAAGGTATTACTGCTCCGGCAGCGGACTTTTTCGGACCGGAATATACCATAGAGAAAGTTGCCGTGCCAGTCATGGATAATGGCTTTGATGATACGGTACGGTATTCTCAGGATCAAGTTGTAACAGGCGTAAAACCGGGATCTAATGCTGAAAAAGCAGGGCTAAAAAATGGAGATGTAATTCTAAAAGCGTCTTCTGAATGGGATGTCGTAGACGATGAAACCATGCATTTAGTCTATCAGGTGCGTCGTGGTGAGACGGAACTTACGATTGAATATTTACCAAGAGGCGAAAATGTACCGTGCTGGCAATATGTAAAATGTTAAACTGGAGGAGACTGCGTTACAGTCTCCTTTTAAATAATAGATAGTTAAAGTGTTTAGGAGGAAACAGAAATGAAAATCATCAACCAAAATGATATTGATAAAATCGTGGAGCCAAAGGAAATGGTAGAAGTTGTGGCGAAAGCCTTCGACATCTATGGAAAAGGAGAATTTGCCATGCCAGAGCGGTATGGCTTTGAAGAAGGTGGCATGAC